>CAWVZQ010000459.1:0-2852 GCA_963934405.1 uncultured Opitutales bacterium
CCGTCGTCCTTCTGGCCTTTCTGCCCGTCGTCCTCCTGGTTTGCCAGAGCAACCGATGCGTAATAGGTGGGAACACCCACAGGTACAGGGGCTTTCTTTTTCGCGAGGAGAGCACATGTGATGAGACCTGAAAAGAGAAGATGGAAAACGGTTTTCATGGTTGGCGGCGTTTAGTTTTTCGTGGAAAGGATTCAACGTTTGCGGCAAAACTGGATGCCGTCGGCGATAGGGAGCAAGACGCACTCGATGCGCGAATCAATCGCCAGCTTGGCGTTAAGTTCTCGGATGGCCTTGGCATTCTCATGGTCTGACGCACCCTCGAGAACGCGCCCGCCCCAGAGCATGTTGTCAAACAGAATGAGACCGTTCGGACGGATGAGTGGCAGGATGCGCTCGTAGTAGGAGTCGTACTCGGTCTTGTCGGCATCGATGAAGGCGAAGTCAAAGGAGGCGTCGGGATCGAGTTTGTCGAGAGTTGCAATTGCAGGGCCAAGGCAAAGTTCAACCTTATCGGCAACACCGGCAAGTTCCCAGTACTTGCGGGCGATAGAAGTCCATTCATCGTCGATGTCTAGGCAAAGAAGTTTCCCGTCCTCAGGGAGAGCCCGTGCAACGCACAAGGCACTGTACCCCGTAAAGGTACCCACTTCGATTGCCCTACGGGCCCCGATTAGCTGGGCGAGAATGTATAAAAACTGGCCCTGCTCCTCGCTAATCTGCATGCGGGCATCATCCCCGAGGGTCACCGTCTCCTCACGCAGGGCAGTAAGAATCGGGTCACGGGCACCGCTTCGGTGGGAACGAGCAAATTCATAGAGTTCATCGTTGAGCGGAAGGTATTTGAGATAATCGCTCACAGGGGGGAAACAGGGACGAGTGGAAGAATGCTTTTAATATACGTCTCGCAAATAACGCTTTTCCTTTTGCATAGCTTTTACGTAAGCAGCAGCGCTTTCTTCGTCCATACCGCCTTCCTTGGCGGTGATCTCCTTAAGAGCTTGGTCGACATCCTTGGCCATACGGTTGGCATCACCGCACACATAGAAAAGAGCTCCGTCTTGCAGCCAGTCCCAAAGCTGTTTGGACTTTTCCAACATCTTGTGCTGAACGTAAACTTTGTCTTGCTGGTCTCGAGACCATGCAAGATCCAAATTGGCCAAGACACCGTCCTCCTTGTACTTGGTCCATTCGTCGCCATACAGGTAATCGGTTTTCGCGGATCGGTCCCCAAAGAATAGCCAGTTGCGTCCCTTGGCTCCGGTTGCAACTCGCTCTTCAACAAACGCCCGAAATGGAGCGATGCCCGTCCCGGGTCCTACCATGATAATCGGGACATCAGGGTCTTCAGGTAGTTTGAAATTTTTATTCGGATGAAAATAGCAAGGGATGTTACCGTCGACGCGCTCGGCCAAATAAGTCGAGCAAACTCCCTTCCGTGAGCGTCCGTGAGATTCGTACGTCACCATGGCCACGGTTAAATGAACTTCCTCGGGATGGGCTTTAAGGCTGGAAGCAATGGAATAAAGGCGCGGCGGCATAGCACGGAGAAAGCCGATCAAGTCATTGGCAGAAAGTTCAGCGGCAGGAAAATCCTCCAACAAGTCTACTAGCTCCCGACCCCACAAGTATTTCTGTAATTGTTCCTTGTTCTCAATTGCTAGCAATCGTTCGAGCTCTGAAGATTGGGCAAAGGCGTTGTACTTCTTCAGTAAAATTTTTGTAATACCGGTACATGCATAGTCGGAGACCAAGGCTTCCCGAAGAGACTTTTGCTCCTCATCGGAAACATTGACGATTTCATCTCCCGTAAACCCACTTGCACTCAAAAGCTCCGCCACAACATTCGGACAATTCGTGGGAATCACCCCAAGTGAATCACCGGGATCATACCCTGCCTCAATGCCTTTCAATGAAATCTCGAAATGACGAGTTTCCTTACCCGACCCCTCTCCACTCAAGTTTACATTGATGGACAGGGGGGCAAAAAAAGGATTGTCTTTGGTGAAACCACCATGCTCATCGCTAACGCTCATAGTAACTCTTTTTCAGTTAAAGGAAACAAACTAGATTTCGGAAAGATAACTTGGTAAAGCTAGACGGCGAGGCGAAAAGCAGATGAAAAGAGTTTCCGTTTTCTGAATTAAAGACATCGTAGCCTTTATGTTATTTCCAAAAGCAGAACTCAGTTCTCAAGAGTGGCTAATTGCCATCGACGCATCATCCTTTGGTCCGGAAGAATGGGAAGAAGCTGCGTCCCATCTCCTTGAAAAACTGAATTCGGGAAAACTACAAGCAACATTCCCCGAGATCAGGGAGTATTTGTCCTGCTGCGCTCAAGCCGCAATCGGGAGTTATCCGCTGCCACCTTTCACAGAACTAGTCACAGAATTTTACGACCAATACGGATTGGACTCGGCAAAGCCCTTGGGTAACTAACCTACGCGGGCATCATGAGCTGCCGCGACGGCGACGTACTTTTCCGCCCAAGACTTCAGCGAGGATTGCTCCTTGTCGCCAAGTGTTCTCTTCACTTTGGCGGGAACACCAGCAACCAAGCTACCCGGAGGGACCTGCATACCTTGAGGCACGAGTGAACCGGCAGCCACTATGGAGCGAGAACCGATCACTGCTCCGTCAAGAATGGTCGAGTTCATGCCGATCAGGCACTCGTCCTCCACCACGCAGGCGTGAACGACTGCGGCGTGACCGACAGTAACGTAGTCGCCGATAATGACCGGGAAATCGTCGGCAAGATGAATGACGGTCCCATCCTGAATATTTGTGGCTTCTCCAATTTGTATGAAGTTGATGTCTCCACGAAGCACGCATCCGTACCACACACTGCTTCGAGC
>CAWVZQ010000460.1:0-2852 GCA_963934405.1 uncultured Opitutales bacterium
GCAGAGGACTGAAAATCCTTGTGTCCCCGGTTCGATTCCGGGTCTCGCCACCATTTCAATTACTTGAATATCTGCAACTTAGGGGATGTCGGAGTACTTGCGAGAGTCTGCTGGAAATAATTCTTGGCCATTTCTTGGCCACTTTTGATCAGCTTATGGCGCTAAACGATCGCTAGGATTCAGGCGTATAAATCAGAAACGCAAGTGATTCGTTTTCCTGAAAACCCTTAAACAGTATATTTCAAGGGGGGGGGAGTTAGCATTCGACCCTAGGGCGTTTACCTACCCTACTTATCTGGTCGCGGAAAAAATCTCACAAAGGGGCTCTCTGCATCATCGAAGTTCATTTCAATTCAAAATTTTTAGGTAACTTGAAATCCTTTTCGACAAAGTAGCCTTTGTATCCTGTCACAAACCGGCCGAAGATGCCGCAACGGAAGCTCTCAAGAACCTGAATCTGCCCAAACATTTGGTGCAGCTCCTGGCGGCGGACCTCGGTGGCCCGAAGTCGCAGAACTACCGGGTGACCAGCAACTCCGACTCCAGCAAGTCCTACCGACTGGAAGTGGACTCGGGCGGCGATGTCATGTGCAGTTGCCCCGGCTTCGAGTGCCGAGGGGGCTGCAGCCACAGTAGTACCACTTTGGTGATTAAAGTCATTATTGCCTGTCGTATTGAGCTGTTTCCTTTAGCCCCAGGCTTGGCGAATGTAGTCTTGGGTCTGACTGGCGCTTAGGCGGGTCGTGCTAGGACCCGTGCGAACAAAGAACGATTCGCGGTTCGAGTCCTTTTCTTTGTAGAAAATGGGTTTGCTGGCTTTTCTGCACTTCACCACCATGATTCTCTTCTCCTCGCAATTCTCGAAGCGAATGTCGGTACAGGTCATAGCCAAGGGTCCCATGCGGGCATTGACCAAGTTGACGAGGTGCAGGCTCATCTTGTCCTCGTTCTCAAAATTATCCGAGTCTAGCCCAAGAGGCGTACCCATGTCGTCCATCCCGATGACCAGAGAACCTCCGTGCGTATTGAGGAAAGCCGCGACCGTCTTCAGGCAGGCCAGTTCGACCCGATCATCCGTCTTCCCCGAATGAAGAGAGACTCGGAGGGTCGACTTGAACTCCACTTCGCTGGATTCTCCATCTTTCCATGGATTTTCCATCGTTTCTAGGATCTCTGGTGCGGCGGAAACATCCGAACTTGTTTCCAAGTCGTCCTCCTCGTCGTTATCTTGCAAAACATCTATGCCTTCACCATCAGAAATATCTCCAAATTCAATCTCCTCTGCAGTTTGAATAACATGTTCTTCTCCGGAAGCTAGGCTGGAGAAGCTAAACCTTACGGCTGGAAAGGTCTCATCCAGTCTCGCTATGTGGTCTTTCACTCGTTTTCTGCCTTCCATGGCGAACTCAAGTAATTCCTCGGCCTCTTGCTCAGTGCATTCCCCGTAGGGGAAGATCACCTTGATCAAACCCGAGACGTTGAAAGGGGCTTGGACATAACATCCCAACAACTAAGAATAATCAAGACTGAAGAAAGGTTCGTCGAGAACGATTCTGGCAATCTGGTCCAATTCAACTTTGCTCGAATCAATAAGAATGGAACCGTCGATTTCAAAGGATGGTCAGGCTCGTTGGGCGTTTCATACAAGGAAAAATTGGCCAGTCTGGGAAAAGGATGGACATTCGTTGGCAATGAGGTCGACTACAACACGAACGTTCGTAACGCATCCGGAGACCGAATCAAGCTCGATGAATTGCTGGAGATCAAGGACGACTGGTTAAACTTAGTGGATCGAACTTTAGAGCTCTTCAAAGCATCCCTTAGAGATAAAACACCCAGTAGCTGGTTGCAGGGATCGAAATCCGTCAAGGATCTTCCTTCCTTCCTTCCTTCCTTCCTTCCTTCCTTCCTTCCTTCCTTCACCCACCCAGCAGCTAAAAAAGACCATCCGCATTGGAGCAGGATTTTTGTGGTATGTGCGGTGCGAGTCAGTCGTCATTTATTAATCTCTACTGAGTCGGGCGTTAATGCCTTACAGTCTGAGCAAGACCCTTCCGACCAGCTCACATAGCTACTGCCGGTTTCCATGCGATGCGAGCGTCTTGTAGGATCAATCCAAAAATTGAGGTTCGAACCATGCTATGCACTTGTCCAAGTCGGCTTCCTTGTTGGCTTTGGTGCAGCAATATCTGACATTTAACATTCTCTCAAGTAGACCCGAGAAGTACCGGGTGTCTAAGGAGCATTTGATTTCTTCAATTTCGCGAATAGAATAATCTTCATATTCCAGTACTCTTGCCCCAACCGAAACGGCATCGGAGAACTCTTCGCAAATGGCTCTGGCTCTACCCATTATGATTGCAACCGATAGATCTTGAGCGGACCGGGCATTTTTGAAGTACCTTGCCGGTGAAGAGCGATTTTAAAGCTTTTCTCGAAGATTCAAAGTTTTCCGCGTTTGGTAAACCTGCAAAGCCATCAAGTCGTATTTTGCGAAGCAAAGATCGAATACGCTTAAATCTCCGCAACATCCTAGGAAAATAATTCATTCGGTACATACTTCCATATTATAGATGAACAAGCATTCACGCTATTATAAGTTTTCCCTATTTTTATAATCACCCATCAATCAAAGGATTAGAGCCCATGTCGGCAATTAGAAGAGAAGGTGTGACCGATGAATATATTTGGCGAATCGACAGTATCTTTACCTTGCCCAAAATCACAGGAACCTTTCCATAGAAGTATGTATTGTTTAAGATACTTTGTTCCGGTTTTTACGCTTTGCTCGGGAATCTTGCTCGGGCAAGACACTCATCAGCATCACAAAAACCACTCCCTCGACAAATCAG
>CAWVZQ010000461.1:0-2851 GCA_963934405.1 uncultured Opitutales bacterium
AAAGGCATCGGAAGAGGAATCGTCCAGAAAAACCTTCACTTCTTTGGGCGTGGGCGGCAATCCGATCAGGTCGAGAAAGGCCCTGCGTATCAATACGCGCTTGCTCGACTGAGGATTAGGGGAGAGATTCGCTCCCTCCAGTCGAGCGAGGACAAACCGATCGATATCGCCTCGAGGCCAGTCCTGTTGCTTAACCGCTGGAGCGAGTTGCTTGGAAATCGGCTTGAAGGACCAATGTTCCTTGCGGAATTTTTCCCAATCGTAAGGCTCCTCGAAATCAGGAGAAGTGATCAAGATCTCGCCCTCGAACCCGGGCCAAGGAGCTCCCATCTTCACCCAGTCCTCCAAGATCTTCACCTCGGCAGGATTGAGTGGTTTCTTCGGAGGCATCGACATATCCTCGTTGCGATAGCGAACCGCCTCTATTATTTGACTTTTATCCAATTCGTTTGGCACGAGTGCAGGACCGGACTCTCCACCCCGCAGCAATCCCTCGAGACTGGTTAGGTCGAGACCGGCTTTCGGTTTCTTGCTGGAATCACCGCCATGGCAGCGGAAACAATTGTCAGCGAGCAAAGGCCTAACCTTGGACTCGAAGAAGGAGACTTGGTCCGGGGTGGCCTTTGCCATCATCACCTTTTTCTCAACAGGAGATCCGACAGCGCAAAGGGCGGCGAGGAACAGTACAATGGGCGAAACGAAGGTAAGCTTCATGGATTCAATCACTTCAACAGGCGTTCCCTGATTTCTTGGGCAGCGTTCATACAGGATTGCCCCGCTTTCTCCAAGTTCTCTACCTTCAGTCGGAAAGCCGGAGCCATCACCGTAACTGCACCGACGGGATAATGAAAGTCGTCAAGAATTACCGCTGCCGCGCAGTGAATCCCCTCCAACCCTTCGGCTAGATCGAGTGCAAAACCGCGTTCCTGAGTAAGAGCCAAGTCCGTCCGCAACTTCTTTTCCGTCGAATGGGTTGCGTTTGTGAATCTCTTCAAGGCGACACGGGAAAAATACTCCTCAAGTTCGGGCTCGGGCAGGTTGCTCAGGATCGCCTTGCCGGGAGCGCAGGAATACATCGGAACCCGAAAACCAATCTTTCCTGAAACCTTGATCGACTGGCTTGATTCACACTGCTCCAAAACGACCGCCTTATCGTCAACCATAGTCAGCAATTGTGAGGTTTCGCCGAGTTCATCGCGCAATTTCCGCAGTGAATCCCAAGACGAAACGACAAGGCTCTTATCGTGAACCTGAGGTCGAGTAAGCTCAGCCACACGATTGGTTAATGTGTAACGTCGATCGTCTTCTCGTCGATACAGCCAACCTCGACGGTGCATGGTGTCTACAATACGACCAACCGAATTTAGGGGTAAGCCCAGAGAACGACCGATCTCACTAGCGGAGCGACCGTCCCGGTAACCACCTAAGTATTCGAGGATCGCCAGAGTGCGATCAGTTCCAGGAGCGGATACGTCTTCTTGAATCGAAATGTTTTGCTTATTCATAAAGGCATTCCCCATATGGAATAATATCCGAATATGGAAAGCCCAAGAGAAACTCAAGAATGATCTAATGAAAAATTGTCTTTCCAATTTGATCCCTTGCTTGTTGTCTTGCACCCTTTTTGGAAACGAACCTGCAATTTGCAAATGACTAAAGAGCTAAACTTCAAACAAGAATTAACCGCTGCCTTCGGACAGCCCATTTCCGAGAACCCCACGCAAGTAATGGTCGAGGCCGCCTATCGCCACCACGAATTGGATTGGCGGTACCTTACCATCGAGGTCGCCCCCGACGGTCTTGAGGATGCAGTGAAGGGCGCCAAGGCCATGGGCTTCCAAGGGTTTAACTGCACCATCCCGCACAAGATAAAGGTGATCGAGTATCTGGACGGACTCGGCGAGTCCGCATCCCTCATGGGTGCCGTAAACTGCGTAGTACGCAAAGATGGACAGTGGATAGGGGAAAACACCGACGGCAAGGGCTTCGTCGAATCTCTGCGAGAACTCACCGACCCCTCGGGCAAGAACGTCGTCATCTTCGGAGCCGGAGGAGCCGCTCGCGCCATCGGCGTGGAGGTCGCCCTCGCCGGCGCATCCAAGATTACAATCGTCAACCGTACCGTTGAGCGCGGAGAGGAACTCACCAAGCTTCTCGACGAAAAACTTCCCGTGGAGGCCGACTTCGTTCCTTGGGATGGCGTATACGCCGCACCCGACGGGACCGATGTCCTCATCAACGCAACCTCCATCGGTCTCTTCCCCGACGTCGATGCCCGACTCGCCCTCGACACAGACACCCTACGCGAAGGAATGGTCGTGGCCGACGTCATCCCCAATCCTCCCGCCACCAATCTCGTTCGCGACGCTCGCGCCAAGGGCTGTAAAGTCATCGACGGCCTAGGGATGCTTGTGAACCAAGGCGTGATAGGGATTCGTCACTGGACAGGTGTCGACCCCGATCCCGCCGTCATGCGAGCCGCCCTCGAAGAAGTCTTCGGCTAAAAGATCAACCCCAATCAACAAACCTCCTAATGAAACTCCTATCACTGTTAGTTCTCGGAGCCTTGCTCATGATGCAAGGATGCGCCGCCACCTTTACCCTCACTTCCTCGCCTGACGATGCGGCCGGAGGCGAGACTCTCTTGTCTTCCGCCGATCACAAGAAATTTAAGGCAAAGGCCCCTTGGTCGGTCAAACGTACCGTATTGCGAGGCGGCAAGCAGGAAGGCGTGGAACTCATCACGATCGACAACGGCAACCTATCCATCCGCGTCATCCCTACACGCGGAATGGGCATACTGGACGTCCGCAAGGGCGACGTTCGGCTCGGTTGGGATTCGCCTGTCAAG
>CAWVZQ010000462.1:0-2846 GCA_963934405.1 uncultured Opitutales bacterium
AACAAACGAACAAACGAACAAACATGAAAAACTGGACTAAACGTATAGGCCCATTGTCGGTAGCCGCCATTCTGGCTGGTTCCCTACACGGGCAAGACGAAAACGCAAGCGATGGAATCGAGGTACTTATCCCATTTAACATCATAGGAAAGAAAGCCGACGTCTCATCCCTCCAAGGAACAGGCACGGTATTAGATGCCGCGGATCTCGGACCGTACTTTCATACCGACGTAACTGAGATACTTCGCCAAGTGCCCGGGGTCTATATGCGTCCGGAGGAAGGTTATGGTCTATTCCCGAATATCAGTCTTCGAGGAGTGGATCCCAATCGTTCTGGGAAGGTAACGATAATGGAGGATGGTATTCCTTCTTCTCCGTCTCCGTTCTCCGATCCATCCGCCTACTATTCTCCTACTGCAGGTCGGATGGCAGGTTTTGAAATCCTCAAGGGTTCCAGTTCTCTCAAATACGGCCCGAACAATACCGGTGGTGTGATCAACTACTTGTCCACCGCGATTCCCAATCAGCAGTTATCTCACCTGCGGGCAAGCTACGGACAGAACAATGAGCGCATCAGTCATGCATATTCCGGAGGTAAGACTGCCCTGGGAGGTGGGACTCTTGGATACTTGGTAGAGGTGTTCGATCATCGAACTGATGGGTGGAAGACTATCAATGGTCTGGGCAACATGCCCTCTTCGAATGCCCCTCTGTCGAAAACCGACGTAACTTTTAAACTAGGCTATGAGTTCGGAGATGACAATTATCTCGAGTTCAAGGCCGGTCGCACGGATCTAGACGGTGACGTAAGTTACATTGGCCTATCGAAGGATGATTTTGCCGCGAATCCTTACCAACGATATCACAACACTCGATTGGATAATATGGATTCTGATCAGACTCGCTACTACTTGCGATTTCTCAAGGAATTTTCGCCGGAGGTGAAATTAAGCACCACTGCCTTTTACAACGAATTCAATCGCGATTGGTATAAAATCGGCAAGGTGCGTGTAAACGATAGAAGGAATACTTTAAATGCTGCCGGTGATGGCGTATCCACATATGAATCGGAAAAATACGATCATGATGGGGATTCTAATACGGATGAAATCGCTAATCCCGATTACAGTTCTCTGGAAAAATGGAAATCAATCGGAAAGGGAGCTTTCGGGAGTGCTGATCATGTAAATATGCTTAGGGGGTCCGGAGTGATGTCTGATGCAGCTATTTACGATGGAGCGGGTCAAGTTAAGTACAAGCACAACGACCGTGCTTACGTTAACAAGGGCATCCAAGCTAATTTGGATTTTGAATTGGGTGTCAACTCCTTCGATTTCGGCTTCCGTTATACGGATGACGAATACACTTACAAGGACTACACGGAGGATACTTACAATGTTACAAATAGCGGTGGTCTAGTTTACGATTCGACGAGTGCATCTTCAAAAGGGGCAAAAAAAGATCGAATCTCAAATGCTTGGGAATGGTACTTGGTTGATACAATGGACTTCGGTGCTTTGACGTTGACCCCTGGTCTTCGCTATACGGATGTCGAATACGAATACAACAACAAGAAGGATTCCGTCTCCGATGTTTTGCTTGGGTTGGGGGCCACTTATGATTTCGAGACTGTTACGCTCTTTGGCGGTTTGCATCAAGGTCATGCCTTGCCCGGTTACAATGGCGCTTCCGGCACCTTGGAGGAAGAGCAGTCTCTTGGCTTGGAATTAGGAGTCCGTGGTACTGCAAATCGTTTTGGATATGAGTTAGCTTTCTTCAATACCAGTATCGACGATATGATTGCTATTCCAAATGCGGGAAGTGGTTTGGGAGACGATGCCATTAATATTGGAGAGGCATCGATTCAAGGACTTGAGGCTGTTTTGGTAACGGACTTTAGTCCTGCAGGCGGGATAGGTGTTCCCGTTCAGTTCTCGATCACCCTTACTAATGCCGAATTCGATTCAGCGACTGAGACCGATGGTGAAAGCCGTTACGAGGGTGGAGAAGCTGGTAACGCCATTCCTTTTGTTGCCGATGTGCAATACAATCTGCGTGGAGGTTTGGTTTTCGATAAGTTGAGCACTTACCTGAATTACCATTGGCAGGACGACGTCTACGTAAACGCATCCAACACTGCGCCTACTAACTTCGACGCTCAAATCGAGTCTTGCGGTGTTCTTGATTGGTCTGCGTTTTATCAGATCTCCAAAGGCGTAAGTCTGTTTGGCAAGGTTACTAATCTGGCAGACAAGGAATATGCTGTCAGCGATTTGCCCGATGGCCTTCGTCCTGGTGCACCTCGCATTGCTAGCGTTGGCATGTCCTTTGATTTCTAATTTTGTTTGTTTTGGTTAACCGTAATGCTTTACGGACCAAAATGTTTGGGTCTATCTCCATGACCCACCCCTTCTCCGGTTCCATCTGGAGAAGGGACACATTTTGACGATGGTACAAGTCAACCCGGGGAACTGTCGGCAGGACATCGGCACTCCCCATTTTATAACCCCGTCTCTTTACTGAGGCGGGGTTATTTTTGTAATCGTGAAAGCGATCAAAACCTTAGGATCTCGGTATTTGAACTCCTTGTCGATTCCAACTTTCCGTCATTGCTTTAGGATGTCCCGCTGAAATCTGATCCTACATTAGTTTAGCAAAATCATTACCATTTGTTAGCGGGGGAGGGGAGTGGGCGGATGGCAATACCGTTCACACGAGATTCGTAGCCATTCTTGATCAATCGTTCTGTGACCGTAGGCTTACTTCGCGAAAGCTTCGCTGGAATCTTGTGCTAGCGCTGGTAGATCGGCAGGTAGTGGTATTTTACTGCTAAGGCGAGAATTGCC
>CAWVZQ010000463.1:0-2835 GCA_963934405.1 uncultured Opitutales bacterium
GTTTCCATAGCTCGCCGGAGAGCTCGGCCAAGGCATCCATCGCTCGGCCCATGGCCAAGCAAGTGCCGCCCACTATGTTTTCGCTTTCGATTTCGGCCACGGAGGCCTCGCCAGTGGCAAACCAAAGCTCGCCCGCCTCCATAAGGGATTCGAGAATCCCATACAATTTCTCACGCTTCGCTTGATCCAATTGCTTGGAATCGTTCACCTCCGCGCATTTTCTACGGTTGGTTGCCTTGGAGAAAAAACCCGCTGGAAGAAGGGTCGCCCCCGCAACTACCGGTCCGGCGAGGCAACCTCGCCCCGCCTCATCCACTCCCACGATGCCCGGCAAGCCCTTGGCGGCCTTTCGGTCGTGAGTCCAGAGCGGATTGGGCATCGAAAAAGGGTCAGGACTTCTTGCCTCTGCCCCAATTTGGGTTCCAAGCCTTTTTGGCTGGAGGAGTTTTTCCCAAGGCCTCGTATGCAGTCTTGAAGTGGAGCTTGCAAAAGCGGTTAAGGGAGTCGGCGCCCAATCGTTCCGCAAGGGCCTTGGCCTTTTCCTTGGCGTTAGCTCCGGAACCCTTGGGCAGTGTCTCGCCGCATTCATCCTCCAAATTCTTCATTTGTTGGAGCCAAGTCGCCCGAGCCACGATGGAAGATGCCGCCACCACGGGATCCTCTTCAGCCTTGGGACGCATGCGCAGGTCGAATTTCCTGTCCTTTACGTAGGCTTGCACCAGAGGTTGCTTGGTGAACTGATCGAGCAACCCCCATGGCGGCATGCGAACGTCCAAGGCATCGTTGAGGGATCGACCGTGAAGCCATGCGAGAAACTTGTTCAGGTTTTGGCCGAACTTGTTGTACAGCTCGTTATACTTGGGCATACTCGTAAAGGCGGTCTTGATGACCACGCCCTTGGTGCCGACAATGAGCTTGTTCATCTTCTTGATCACGCCATCGGTGATAGTCTTGCTGTCGCGAATACCGGCATCCATCCACTTTCGCACCATGTCCCCGTCGGCAATTACGCAAGCGGTGACGACGGGGCCGAAGAGATCGCCCTTCCCACTTTCATCGAGACCGGCGTGCGGCTCGAACCATTCCGGATTGTTCACTTCCTCGTAACCGAGCAGAAATTCTCCCGTTACCTCCGGTTCCAAGATATTCTGGACGAAATCCTCCGTCTTTTTCCCTTGGACGACGACCTTGCCACTCTCGTAGCCGACCACGTTTACCTGTTCCCCCGTGTAGGCGAAACGAGCGTATGCTACCTCACGCGGTTCCCATTCCCGCGATTCCAGCGCGAAGCCAAGTTTATCCAACTTCTCGCTATCGAGCTTGATGGTGTACATCGTTTTCTTCGCCTTCTCCTCGTCGCCGTATTCGGATGATTGTCTTGCCATATGCCATTCTCCTATGAAAAAGACCGCGGACGAATGCAACCGTCAAGCGACGTGAAAATTCCCGACAACCATCCGCTCTCCTCTGCCGAAGCTCTAGAATCCTTTGGAAACGAGCTGCTTGCGTGGTACGACGAACACAAGCGGGAACTCCCTTGGAGAACATCACCCAGCCTTTATAAGACAGTAGTCTCCGAGTTCATGCTTCAGCAAACCCGGGTATCGACCGTCCTACCCTACTTTGACAGATGGCTGGAGAAATTTCCAGATTTCGCCTCCCTCGCCTCGGCATCGGAAGAGAAGGTAGTGAAGGCATGGGAAGGACTGGGCTACTATTCGAGAGCTCGCAACCTGAGGAAGCTTGCCAAGGAAATACAGGCTTTTGACGCCCCGCCAGAAGACCCCGAGACATGGCAAACCTTCCCCGGAGTCGGCCCCTACGTTGCAGCTGCCGTGACCAGCATCAACTTCGGGACTCCTGCAGCCGTCGCCGATGGCAACGTCGTACGCATACTCACTCGCATTTTCGCGCACGATGAACAATTTAGAGACGGGGCCACCGCCCAGCGCAAGCTGCGACCCCTAGCCCAAGCTCTCCTAAACGAAAATAATCCGGGAGACCACAATCAGGCAGTCATGGAACTGGGAGCGACCGTCTGCCATCGCCGATCTCCTCTCTGCCTGACTTGTCCGGTTCTCAAGTTCTGCCAAGCAGGCCAACGTGGAGACGCCGAAACATATCCCATCATCGACAAAAGGAAGGTAGAGCGCTTGAGCATTGATCGCCTATGGATAGTCCGAGACAATGCCCTTCTCCTTAATAGGATTCCAGACGACTCAAAGCGTCTGGCAGGACTCTACGAGCTACCTTGCCCCGAGGACCTTCCTGAAAACATCCGTCCCAAGAAGACGCTTCACCTCGCGAACAAAAGACGAGCCATAGCCAACCAATCGATCGAGGAACGCATCCTTAGAGCAGAGCTTAAAGGCAATCGGGAACTATCAGAAGACACCAATTTAGAGTTCATTCCATTCGAAAAACTCAACGAGGTCACCCTCTCAGGACCACACCGCAAGTGGGTTAAGGAACTGCAGAAAAAACTGGGATTCGCCTAGGAGACCGACCTCAAGAGAGATTTCACTTCACCCCCAACTGGCCCGCTACTTTCCCGATCACGCCGTCGAAGGAACCGTTGGAGAGGAACACGAGGAGAGTTTTCCCCTCACTCTCGAAATTGCGGGCCAGCAGGGATTCGCCCAAGGCTTCGTTGGTGGGGAACGCTTCGGCAGCGTGGCCTTGTTCGCGAAGTTGGCGAATCATGGCTTGGCCATCAAGACGATCCGCTGGGTCTATGCGTTCGGCTCGATGGATTTCACCGAGGAGGATCTCGTCCGCCTCCGCAAGGGCTTCGGTAAAGGCGTCTTGAAAAACATTGGTTACAGCCGTGTTGCT
>CAWVZQ010000464.1:0-2835 GCA_963934405.1 uncultured Opitutales bacterium
AAGCGAACTCCGGGTCTTCGCTGAGGGATTTCTCCACTTTGGGCTTCTCGGTGTTGAGCCAGAACTTTTCGTGGGCAAGTTGGGCTTCCAGTTCGTGGATGGCTGCCTTGTAGCTGTCGAGCTTGCCTGGTTGAGAACCCTTCCGTTTCAGTTGAACGATGTCCCGATGCAGGCAATCGAGGATATTCTGGTCGTTCCTGAGTTGGCGCTTCTTGGCTTGCAGGTCCTCTTCCTTGAAGAGCTTCCCGAAAATCTTCTCCTCGTCGTGCATGGGGGGAATGGGGGAGCCACGGTCATTCCAGGATATTCCCCAGCCCCGGTCGTAGATGCTGAAGTTCAAGAAGGGGTAGCGGGTATCTCCTCCCATCTTGCGGGCCAGCACCTGGTCCAGGGAAAGGCCGTTCACGAAGGTGGGTGACTCTGGGCTCGGACTTCCGGTGAGGAAGGACTTCTCCGAGTCGTGGTTGCTCGTGTCCATGCCCGGATGAAACAAGTTGTTGAAGACCGTCATCTTGTCCAAGGTCTTCATGTCCTTGAGGTAGCCGGACGTCTTCAGGTCACCCCGTTTCTTGGGGAAAAAGTAGGGCTCGTAGAAACCGAGGCAACTGCAGATGAAAATGATCCTCTTGGGTGGGGTTGCTGGCTTGGGTTGGGCGGCGGCCCGCAGTTCAAGCGATTGCAGGGCGAGGGGGAGGGCGGCCCCGGCCTTGAGAAAGTCTTTTCTGCTTATGGCGTTCATTCTGACTGGCTTTCCATTGAATAGACCAAGGTTATCGTGATCAAGTCCTTCATTCGGCATTGTTCGGGTTCTTCGGGGATCATGGCAAAGAGGTCGAGGCGCTCTTTCAGGTTTGGTTTGTAGCCGTTGGCGTATTCGAAGAATTTTTTAACGAAGTTGTATGCGATCTTCTTGTGGTCGGACAGAAGGATCTTCTTCAGACCGAAAATATCCGAGAACTTTTCCTTGGCGATCTCGCCTGACGGGTCCACCTTACCGACCAGATCAAAATAGCCTTTTGGTGTGTAGACAAAGGTCGCCTTATGGGCTTTCTTTACCCGGTATTGCTCCCGCCATTGCCCGGTGGCGTCAAAGCTCTCCAAGGCGAACCCATAGGGGTCGATGCTCTTGTGACAGGCGTAGCAGGCCTGGCTTTTCTTGTGTTCTTCGATTTGTTCCCGGAGGGTGGCGGCGTCCTTGCCGTGCTCAGGTTCGATGACCTCGATGTCCTCGGGGGGAGGGGAGAGCGTGTTGCCCGCGATGTTCTTGGAAATCCAGGCGCCACGCAAAATAGGAGAGGTATCGAAGCCGTCGGCCGTCACCTTGAGTACGCTTCCCATGGTGAGCAAGCCACCGCGCGGAACCTTGGGCTCGAAGGATACCTTGCGCAGGTACTGGCCATATATGCCGGGTATTCCGTAATGCTGGGCGAGGCGTTGGTTGAGGATGGAAAAATCAGAATCAATCAGATAACCGACGGGCAGGTTTTCCCGGATCAAGTACTCGAGGTAAGCTTCGGTCTCGAGAGGCAGGTAGTGATTCAAAAGATCATTGTAAAGGGGGTAAAGCTTGAGAGAAGGGGCAATTTTGTCGAAGGACCTGAGGTCCAGCCATTGATCGCAAAATGAATGGATCATCCGCTCGCTCCTTCCGTCCGTGATCATGCGGTCGACCTGAACGGGAATGGCCTCGGCGGAGAGCTTATCGCCTTTGGACAGGCGGATCATTTCCTCGTCGGGGACGGAAAGCCAAAAGATCCGGGCGAGGTCTGCCGCCCGAGAATAGGATGCATTGGCATGCTCGCCCGGCGCCATGAGGAAGCGGTGGGAGCAAAGAACCGCCTTCAGACCAACCTTGACCGCCTCGACGAACTCGACCCGTTCCTTCAAAGAGTCCAGGCTTACGCCGTAGTAAGGAGACAGTTCCTCCTCGCTCAAACTGGAGGAGAAAGCCCTCTCGGCAAACCGCCTAATCACTTGCTTGAGGTCCTCGGGCGAACTTGAGGACACCGTGACCTTTGCGGTGGAATCGTTCGTCGCCAAGGAGGTCATAACGTCGAGCTTACCGATGGAAGCCAGCGACCTGCCGTCAATCGAATGGGCGTCGGTGACAAGAAACTTGTAGAAGCGCGTGGTAGTTTTCTTGGGGAAGATAATGGGCTGCTCGTTGGCCAACCGGATCTCAAGGGCCCCGGTCATGATGGGCTTGCCCCAGGACTTGCCATCCTCCGAGAAGTGGATGGCGAAACCCTCGAGCTGCCCGTTGCCGTTGCCACCCGACCAGGTGGCATAATTCAGTCCATTGATCTCCTTGCCCTGCGGGTTTTCGATTATGACGTAGTGCGGGGGCTTGGCCAAGGTGGGCTTGAAGCGGGTGTGCCAGAAGGTCCGGTTGGAACCATCCAGCATCCTCTCCTTTTCCATTCCTTTCTGAAAACTGCTCACGGTGACGCTCCCCCCGATGGCCTCGAGGTTGGTTTGCAACGCGGAAACCTCTCTCGCTTTCCGTGGCGGGGCCTTGAGCGGAAGGTCGCCGAAAACCCGCTTGTAGGAAGTAGGGGGCCATTGGTCGAGAATCGGGCCACGCGCCTTCAACTGCTTGACGTAGGCCCCTTGCTTTCCATTTCGTTGGCGAAAGTTGTGCTTGGAGTAACAGTGCACCGAGACGTTTTCCCCGGGGCGCAGAAAGACGGTAACCTTATGGGATTTCATTTCCCGGTTGCCGAGGGAGATGACTTCAAGGAGGCGCTGGGACTGGGGGCGGTCGTCGGCATAGTAGTACTTGCCGGCAAAGACCTCGATGCTGACGTCCTCCGGGAAGTCCCCCACCTTCATGGC
>CAWVZQ010000465.1:0-2833 GCA_963934405.1 uncultured Opitutales bacterium
TAGAGCGGGCGATCTCTGAAAAAGGCCTGATCCGCACAAAAGTCGCGATCCATCTTGGTTCCCAGTTCCGGATGGGTTTTCAATTCCAGGGCACCATACTTGGGAAGGATTGGCAGTACCTCAGGAAGTTGCTCCCATTTTAAGCCTTTGAATTGATCCCGATAGTTGGGATGCCCGGTCAGGAAATGATAGTAGGCATGGTTCAGATCCGCGAGAACACCATCCACATCCCAAAAAATATTTTTGATCAAGGAGGGATCCATTTTCTTAAGCGAGACTATCGGGGACGATCGAAAGGATCATTTTCAGAGGTTTATTTGTTCAGTTCCGCCAGCGTGAGGTTGCCGTCGCCATTGCCGTCGCGTCGACCGAATTGTTTTTTGAGTGCGGGGACGTTCCGGTCTTTCGGGTTACCGATGTATTCCTTTAGGTTGAGGAACCCGTCTTTGTTTTTATCCATTCTTTTGAATTGGGCGGCGGAGTGGCTCTTTTTTGGTTTGGGAGTGGCTGCATGGTCCGGATTGTAATTGGGGTTTGGAGTTGGATAGATTGCCCCGGTTTCAGCGAGAAAACGGTCGAGTTCCTTGCTCAGCTCCGCAACTTTTTTCGGATACTTTTTCGAGACTTCGTTTCTTTCCCCGATATCTTTCTTCAAATGGAACAACCAATGTTCGTGATCTCCGTTTGGCGCATTGTGAAGCAAGCGAATGAGTTTCCATTCATCATCATAAATGGCGGCGCTGTTCGGAAAGGTATCGGGCACCTTGGTGGCGTGTGGAAAGTAGGTGAAGACATATCGCTTGTCCATGGACTTGCCTTCCAACGCGGGACGGATTGAAAGGCCGTCAAAGGTCTGACCTGCACCTTTCGGTATTCCCAGCAAGTCCAGAATGGTTGGGTAAAAATCCGTGGAAGTTACCAGTTCTCTCGATTTGGATTTTTTCTCTATATGCCCCGGCCAAACCGCAATGCATGGAACTCGCACACCGCCATCCCAGTTGTTCCCTTTTCCCCCGCGTAATGGTCGGTTGGAGGTCGGGGTGGTGCCGTCCACCTGGCTGTACATATTCCCACCATTGTCGGAATAGAAGAAGATCAGGGTGTTTTTACTGAGTTTAAGTTCGTCCAATTGATCGAGCACCCGCCCCACATTGTCATCGAGTGACTTGACCATGGCCGCGTAAGTTGGGGAATTTTGGGCATCGTTAGGGTCGATTTTGTCTTTGTAGGATTCGATATAGTCGGCTTTTGCATTGAATGGGCCGTGTACGGAAAATTGCCAGTAGTTGATAAAGAAAGGTTTTTGATCCTCCGCTCGTTTTTCGAGGTAGGCATCAATCTCATCTGCCATCCGGTCTTCAATGTGTTCGCCCGGATAAGCCTCCTTAAAATCAGGGAATTTCCACGGTGCCACATAGCTACCCGCCGGTCCAGGCCCATACCAATTGGGTATGTCGACGTCAAAGCCATGATCAAGGGCGGTAAAGGGGCTCCTTCCCAGGTGCCATTTTCCAAAATGAGCCGTGTGATAACCAGCTTGCTTGAGGGTTTTGGCCATGTTCGGATAGTTTGTATCCAGCCGGTTCACCTTTGTGAGAGTCAGCAATTTGTGGTGGGCGGGTGTATTAAGCTTAAGACTGGGTCGTAGGATTGGTTCGCCTGCAAGGTGGCAGGTGGGTGCGGTCAGCCCGGTCCGTGCCGGGTGAAGTCCGGTAAGCACGGCCGAACGAGTGGGGGAACACAGTGGACTGGCGGTGTAAGCCCGTTCGAAAAGCATTCCCCGTTTTGCGAGGCGTTCAAGATTCGGAGTTTCATAAAGAGCCGTATGGCCATAAAGAGTGGTGTCCGCCCAGCCCAGATCGTCGGCCATGATGAACACGAGGTTTGGTTTTGCAGAAAAGGCAGTACCAAGAGTGCAAAAAATTAATGCGGATTTGAGAAGAAGCTTTGGAGGGCGGATATTCATAAATATTGTAAAGAGTATTGATTACGAAGCCACGAATTCAATCGTGGTCTTGAGTTTAAGTCTCTTGTTGGTTTGGACTCGCTTTTAAAGATGCGTTTGTTGCATTCGAATCGAACTCAGAAAGCTTAATCATTGCATCTACCCGCCCTGCATTCCTTTTAGATTCCAGTAATGCAATCATCGCTATTGCGATGGGATATAGCCCCCAAACGGGTATTGTAGCTGGAAATATACTGAAATAAATAAGTATGCCGAACAGAAGCAGGGATGTAATAAGACCTGATAAGTAACGCTCCGTATAATATTCCCATGCAGATTCGCTGATTCTTTTTCTGAGGGATTCTTTGGCTTCAGCCTCCTTGAGGATGAAGTCAGCCATGGCTTCTTCGTTTTTGATTTTCATAAAGAAGTAAATGTGCTTGAACCCTTTTTTCTTACGGATTTGAAGAACAAAATCCGCTTACTTTTTCTTCGGCTACTTCGGAATAGGTTGTCTGGCTTATGTCAGGGTTCGGTGCTTGTTACATTCTTGAGCAAGGGGAGCTTTTTTAACAAATTGTCGCAATAGGTCCATTGGTCGAGTGTCTCCTTCCACTCTGGCGGAATTGCCTTAACCCCCTTATAAGCTCCAAGTACCATACCGATCGCGATACTGCGTGATGCATTATCGCCTCCTACCATGGCATTGCCCTGCATGGCCTTTTTTAGTCCCTCTTCCTGCTCGGCATATTTTAAGATAAAGTAAACGGCACCCGGTAGAGTTCCCTCTGTTGGGCTTGCTTTTCCTACCTTGATCGGTTCCGAGCGGCCGACATCCCAGAGTCTGGCCATACTTGTAAGTGCGAGATCGTCGCTAAACGCTTCTTT
>CAWVZQ010000466.1:0-2832 GCA_963934405.1 uncultured Opitutales bacterium
GCGGAGGTCTTCTCTTCGTCGACTAGATAGTAGCCTCCCAAGTCGGCGGGCGGGCCTTGAACGTCGATCATTTCGCGGACGATGGATTCCTCGCCGGATGCGAGCTCGGCGGCGATGGGAGCGAAGGCGGTTTGGAGATCTGCGTCGTCGGTCTGTTCGGCGAGAGCCTGCGCCCAGTAGAGAGCCAAGTAGAAGTGGCTGCCTCGGTTATCGAGCTCGTGAACCTTGCGAGAAGGCGACTTGTCATTCCGAAGGAAGAGATCAGTGGCGTCGTCTAAGGTTCGACCGAGAACTGCGGCCTTGGGATTGTCGTTCGCCGCAGCGAGATGTTCCAAGGAAACGGCCAAAGCGAGAAATTCACCGAGAGAATCCCATCGAAGGTGACTTTCCTGCTCCATCTGCTGAACGTGCTTGGGGGCGGACCCCCCTGCCCCAGTCTCGAAAAGTCCGCCGCCGTTCATCAGGGGGACGATGGAAAGCATCTTGGCGGAAGTCCCCACTTCGAGGATTGGAAAAAGGTCGGTGAGGTAGTCACGAAGAACGTTTCCGGTAACTGATATCGTCTCTTCGCCTGCCTTGGTGCGAGCAAGGGTGAATTGAGTCGCTTCCGCGGGAGCAAGAATTCGGAGATCGAGACCGTCGGTGTCGTGATCGCCTAGGTAACGGTTCACTTTATTGATTAGCTCGGCGTCGTGAGCCCGGTTTTCGTCGAGCCAGAAAACGGCGGGACTTCCGGTGGCCCGAGCGCGAGAGACCGCAAGCTCGACCCAGTTGCGGATGGGAGCGTCCTTTGCTTGGCAAGCCCGCCATACGTCCCCCGCCTCCACGGCATGCTCGGTGAGAACGGTCCCGCTCGAATCGAGAACGCGAACCGTGCCGTCGGACGGGATTTCGAAGGTCTTGTCGTGCGAACCGTATTCTTCCGCCTTTTGCGCCATGAGCCCGACGTTGGGAACGGTGCCCATGGTCGTGGGATCGAAAGCGCCGTGTTCCTTGCAGAAGTCGATGGTGGCGGCGTAGACGCCGGCGTAGGAGCTGTCGGGAATAACGGTCTTGGCGTCTTGCGGGTTGCCCTCGGCGTTCCACATTTGTCCGGAAGTGCGAATCATCGCGGGCATGGATGCGTCGATAATGACGTCGGAGGGGACGTGCAGATTGGTGATGCCGTTGTCGGAATTGACCATGGCAATACCCGGACCGTTGGCATAGCAATCGCGGATGGTCGCCTCGATCTCCGCCTTTAAGTCCGCGGGAAGAGACTCGATCTTGGCCAAGAGGTCGCCGAATCCGTTTTTCACGTTCACGCCGAGCTCGGCGATTGCATCGGCGTGCTTATCGAACACCGAACGAAAGAACGCCTCTACGCCGTGCCCGAAAATGATGGGGTCGGATACCTTCATCATGGTCGCCTTCATGTGAAGGGAAAAGAGAACGTCCTGCTCCTTGGCATCGGCCACTTGTTCCTCCAAAAAGGAAACGAGAGCTTTCTTGCTCATGAAGGTGGCGTCGAAGATTTCGCCCGCCTGAAGTGGCACGGACTCCTTGAGCACGGTCTCGGCTCCTTCCGCGGAGGCGAAGACGATCTTGGCCTCGGTGGGATTCTCGATCGTCACGGACTTCTCGTTGGACCGAAAGTCACCGGAAGACATGGAAGATACGTGAGTCTTGGAATCCGGTGACCATGCTCCCATGCTATGCGGGTTGGCCTTGGCGTAATTCTTTACCGCCTTTGGAGCCCGGCGGTCGGAATTCCCTTCTCGGAGCACGGGATTTACCGCGGAACCTTTGATTTTCGCATAGCGTTCCTCCGCATCCTCGTAATTGGGAATATCATAACCGGCGGCTTGAAGCTCGGCAATGGCCGCCTTCAATTGAGGAACGGAAGCCGAAATATTGGGAAGCTTTATGATGTTCGCCTCGGGGGTCTTGGCCAATTCGCCGAGCTCGGCGAGGGCATCCTCGATCCGTTGGTCGTCAGTGAGGTTTTTCGGAAAGTTTGCAAGAATGCGTCCGGCGAGCGAAATATCCCGAGTCTCGACGTTCACGCCCGCAGTCTTCGAAAAAGCTTCGATAATCGGAAGCAGAGAATAAGTGGCGAGAGCGGGAGCCTCGTCGGTCTTGGTGTAGATGATGGTTGGGGTCGGCATAAGATTTAACGAATTGAGGGAAAGGCATTTAGAGCATGCCGGGGATTTGGACAAGTGATTTAACTTATTTCAGATGCATTCGGCTATTACTTGGTCGACGCGGGACATCCAATTCGGGTCCTTCAAGTCGTATTCTCAAATCTCAAGGCTATTCGGCTTGTCTGATTGTACTCCTTCAATACGATTCCCATTTCCTCATAATTCAGGCACTCAAAATCCGCAATGAACAAGAAAACGAATAACTTCCTCCTCAACCTCGCCCTTGCTCTTCTCATGTCCTTGCCCGCTTTCGGGTGGGCGAAGACAAAGGTCGTGCTGATCTCCGGTCGGGACAGCCACGGTTCAAGCGCCCATAACTGGGGAGACGGCGTGGACCTGCTGTCCAATGCCTTGGTCAAGGAATCGGGCCTCGCCATCGAAACGGCCATATACAAGGGAGGATGGCCGAAAGACCCTGCTATCTTCAAGGGAGCCGCCACCGTGGTCGTTCTCTCGGACGGCGGGGGACGACATCCGATCAACAAGCACCTCAAGGAATTCGACGCCTTGGCTGAGAAGGGAGTGGGCTTGGTTTGCGTTCATTACGCGGTGGAAGTTCCCAAGGGAGCCCCTGGCAACATGTTCGTAAAGTGGATCGGCGGTTACTTCGAGACCTTCTGGTCGGTCAACCCGCACTGGACGGCCG
>CAWVZQ010000467.1:0-2831 GCA_963934405.1 uncultured Opitutales bacterium
ACAAGGAAACCCATGCCGCCTACAATGAATTTCTCGACATGGTCTGCCACGGCAAAGGCAAGCCAACGGGAGGGGGCGTCATCAAGGTGAAACCCGCCAAGAAAAAGTAAGGGTACCCGAACTCCAATACATGCACCTGGGACAAAGACGTTTTCTGCAAGGAGGTCTGCTCTTGGCCGCGGTCATTCTGGTTGCTCTCAACGCAAACCTACCGGAAGCCGATGCCCAAAGCGGGAGACTCAAGCCAAGAAAGAGCCCTGAGAACTTCAGCCTTACTAAGATCGACGGGCGCCATTGGCTTCTCACGCCGGACGGCAGGCCCTTCTTTGCCCACGGCATCACTCATGCCGGCAACCGGAACGCCAACCTCGAGTTCCAAAAATTTTCACAAGCCTGCAAGGAGCTCGGTTTCAACGCCTACGGATACGGCTGCCCCCAACAGCTCCGCAAAGACATGCCCTATGTTGCAAGCTGGAATCACCTCGTTCCCATTTCCTACTACCGGGGCAAGAACGGTGTCAAGTTCGTCGACGTATTCGACTCCAAGGTGAAAACCCGTTTGGAAGAGGGCGTAAAAGCATATTGCCGGATTAATGCAAATACTTCGCCAAACGTCATCGGCTATTGTTGGACGGATCTAGGTTCTTGGCCTTTGGAAAACCCTTCGGGCAAAAACTGGGTCGATTTCATCCGCAACCTCCCTAAAAACGCAGCCGGTCTAAAAGCCTACCAAGGTTTTCTGGATAGTTGGGAAGGCCATGGTGGCAAAGCGCGCGATCAGGCCTTCCTCCGCCTCATCGCCCGTGAATATTTCCGCATCATCGGAGAAGCTCAGCGCAAACATGCCCCCGACCATATCGTCTTCGGAGACCGGTTCGCCTTCAACACCTTGGATCCCGAAGTGATGAAAGAAATGCTGCCCTATGTAGACGCCATCGCGATCCAACCCCCTTTTCATGGTGAATTTCCTAAGAAAAAATTCGACGAAATCCACCAACTCACCCAAAAACCCATCCTTATCTGCGACTTCGCTATTCGTTTCAAGGATGGCGAAAAGGACATCCGCAGTTGGAAACCGGTCGGCGATTCCGTAGTCGCGGGAAAGGCTTATGCCGAATACGTCAAGGCCGCCCTCCAAACCGATTACGTGGTCGGGGTATTTTGGTGCAATCCGGTCGATACTCCCAAGGGCTTTGGCAAGCCCGGCGTGAAACAAGGATTCTTCGACAAAGGCCTTGCCGCTCGGTCTGGTCTTCATCAATCCGTCAAAGAGGTAAACTCCTACCGCGAAGGTCTTACGCCAAAAAAATAAGAACAGGCTTTCCTCCCTTGCCGAACCCAAAAAGGTCAGGCAGGGTAAAAACCTTTCCAGAGATAACGATCAGACTAATACAATAGATAAGGATCACCATGAAAAAAACGTCGCGTAGAGACTTCATCAAAACCTCGGGAGCCGTTGGCAGCTTCTTCATCTTGCCCTCCGGGTTGCGGGCCGATTCACCCAACGGCAAAATTTGCACCGCCCATATCGGCACCGGGGGCAAGGGCCGAATTGATACCGCCTACCTGGCCAAGCACAACCACGTGGAAGTTCTTGGGTTGTGCGACGTCGATTACAGGCATGGCAAGATAGACACTTGGTCGAAACAATTCAAAAGCGCCACCGCTTATCAGGACTACAGAGAGATGCTTGCTGACCTTGATGACAAGATCGACGCGGTATCCATCTCCACTCCGGATCATACCCACTACCCCGCAACCTTGGCGGCGATGGAACTTGGCAAGCACGTCTACACCCAAAAGCCTCTTACCCATAAGTTATCCGAGGCCCGGCACCTGGCCAAGTTCGCCAAGGAAAAGGGACTGACCACCCAAATGGGAATTCAGAACCAATCCCGGGAGGCCTATCGCTTGACCCGCCATCACCTCAGAAATGGAATTCTCGGCAAGATCAGCAAGGTCTACGTCTGGTCTTTCAAAACCTGGGGATACGACGGAGAACCCTTCAAGGAAAAGTCGGACAAACCGGATTCTCTGGACTGGAACCTTTGGCTGGGCACCGCACCCGTTCATGATTACGTCAGCAAGGTTTATCACCCCGGACAATGGCGCAAACTCATCGACTTCGGTTGCGGAACCCTCGGAGACATGGGCATCCACATCTTCGACACACCTTTCAAGGCTCTGGACCTCAAAGACCCTTTGTGGGTGGAAGCGGATTGCCGGGCGCCCAACGGGTTCGGCCATGCGGAAAAGAACATGGTACGATATGGCTTTGCTCCCTCCAAATACACTACAGATGACTTCACCTTCACCTGGTGGGACGGCAACGGGGCTCCCCGTCACAAGAACAACACCGACTTGATGCTTCCCAATGGCGATCAATTGCCCAAGCAAGGGGCCGTCTTCGTAGGCGAAGCAGGACGCATGGTACTGCCTCATTGTTCGATGCCCACCTTCTACCCGGATTCCGTTTTGAAGAACGTCGCCAAGCCGGACATCCAAGGAGTCGATCACTATACGCAGTTCCTCGATGCCATCGAGGGCAAGGACAAGACCCTCGCCGGGTTCGACTACGCAGGCCCCTTGGCGGAGTCTCTCTGCCTCGGTGTGGTCGCCTGTCAGTTCCCGGGCAAGCGTCTGGACTGGAACGCCAAGAAGATGAATGTCACCAACCTGCCCGAAGCCAACCCGCATCTCGAAGGAAAGTACCGTAAGTTCTGATTAACGGTTCCCATCGATGCCAATAGTCTTCCCCACCTCAAGAAAGGAAATTCGATATGAAGGTATTATGGAGCGTGATGCTCACGACACTCCTGTTTTTAGTTTGC
>CAWVZQ010000468.1:0-2829 GCA_963934405.1 uncultured Opitutales bacterium
TTTTTCATTATGTATGTATCCTTAATTATGATTATTTATCGAACAAGTTGAAAACCATAATGGAGACTAGAGTGAACTCGTTCAAGACAAATTAATGAGGTTTAGGCAAATTTTCAGGCGATGGGCGGAAGGTTTCCTCCGCCGGCAAATTGAGCTATTGCATCCTTTATCTTCAATTCTCCGGATACCATCCGGATGGTTTTGCCGATGGTCAGGTAATTCCGCAGGCATTCGATTATGGCGTCTGCAACGTCCTCACGGGCAATGGTTTCGTGCCGTTCCAAATCCTCCGCCACTTCAATGCACCCCGTGCCGGTTTCGTCCTGCAACCTGCCCGGTTGCAAAATGACGTAGTCCAAACCACTGGCCCGCAAATGGTTGTCGGCTATCCCCTTGGCCCTTAGGTAATGGCGGATACGATCGGATTCGGATTCCGGATCCGCGCCAATGGCGCTCACCATAACAAATCGCCGCACTCCGTCTTTTGCACAATCGTCGATAAGTCGCATCGCCGCGTTTTGGTCGACGTCGATGGTCTTGTCAGGGCCCGTGCTTGCACCCGAACCAGCGGTGAAGACGACTGCATCCATACCCGGCAAGAACTCCGAAACGCCATGTTCGATGTCGCCAACTACGGAAGGCACCCCAAATGCGGTAAACTTCATTTGCTGGCGTACGTCTCGTATGAGAGCGACGGGAGAGAAATCATGAGCGGCCCACAATTTGCCGCTCAACAACGTCCCCACCTTTCCATTCGCACCGACTATCAGAACCTTCATTTCGCCTAACCTACTTCATCGGGGAGGAAATGCAAGGGTCGCGGCAAATCGTTTTTTATCGTCATTCGGTCCACCTATCCATAATGGGGTGATGTGGAAAATATCGCACAGTCCGTAGTTCGCACCCGAGTGGCTCCATCCCCAACGGGCGACCCGCACGTCGGGACCGCCTACATGGCGTTGTTTAATCTTGTCTTTGCTCGCAAGCATGGCGGGCAGTTCATTCTACGCATCGAGGACACGGACAGAGCTCGATCAACCGAAGGATCGGAAAAAGCCATTCTCGACTCATTGGGTTGGCTAGGTCTGCAATGGGATGAAGGCCCGGACGTCGGTGGCGATCTCGGTCCATACAGGCAAAGCGAACGTCTCGACATTTATGAGACCCATGTCCAGAAACTGCTTGAGAACGGAGGTGCTTACCGATGTTTTTGCTCATCCGAACGCCTTTCCGATCTTCGCTCCGAGCAAATGGCACGCAAGGAGACTCCTCGTTACGACGGTCATTGCCTTTCTTTAGACCCTGAGGAGGCTGAGGACCGTGTTTCCAGAGGAACTCCCTATGTGGTGAGACTCAATGTCCCCACTGAGGGAGAGTGCATTTTTCATGACGAGCTTCGCGATGAGATTCGAATAGCGTGGTCGCAGGTGGATCATCAAGTCCTTAGGAAATCGGATGGATTCCCTACCTATCATCTCGCCAATGTGGTCGATGATCACCTGATGAACATAACCCACGTCATTCGAGGCGAGGAATGGATCAACAGCGGTCCCAAGCATATTCTTTTGTACGAAGCGTTCGGGTGGGAACCGCCAAAATTCATTCATCTTCCACTCCTTCGCAATCCCGACAAATCGAAGCTTTCCAAAAGGAAGAATCCCACCAGCATCTTTCACTACCGGGACGCGGGTTTTTTGCCGGAAGCAGTCGTGAACTACCTTGGGATGATGGCCTACACCCTACCCGATCAAAGGGAAATCTTCTCCATTTCGGACATGTCGGAAACCTTCGACCCCTCCCGCATCAGCTTGGGCGGACCCATTTTCGACGTATCCAAGCTCAAGTGGCTCAACGGGCGCTACCTCCGGGAACAATTATCTGCAAATGACCTTCTTGCTCGACTTGGCGAATGGAAGTTCAACGACGATTTTCTCGGCAAAATTCTTCCGCTCGCCCTACCCCGACTGGAAACCTTTTCCGACTTCAGTCCACTTGCCTCATTCCTATTTGCCGAAAAGGTGGGGATCGATGTGGATTCAATCTCGGGCAAGTTGGAGCCGGCAGATGCCGCAAGACTTATTAAGATAGCGGAATGGGAATTGGAGAAACTCCGCGAATGGAAGGGCGAACCAATAGGCAATGTCTTCAACAGAATAGCCGAAATAGAGGAATTGAAGCTGAAACAGCTTATGCCCACGTTTTTCGTCGCGATAACTGGTTCCAGTGTTTCTCTTCCGCTTTTTGATGCCATGGCGATTCTCGGCCCCGATCTTTCCCGCACCCGCTTGAGGCAAGCCTTGGATGTGCTGTCCGAAGCAGGTCACGGGCTTAGCAAGAAGGGGCTGAAGTCCTTGGAGAAAGAATACCAAGCCAAGTATGGAAATCGCATAGATTAATTTGAAAACCTAACATTCCTAAAGCATGTCCGAACTCCAGGATTCCCAGAAAGAAGCACCCCTCGATTTCATTCGTTCCATTGTCCACGAGGAAGTCGAAGCAGGCAAAAGCGATGGGCGGGTACACACCCGTTTCCCCCCCGAGCCAAACGGTTACCTCCACCTCGGGCACGCAAAGAGCATTTGCCTGAATTTTGGCGTTGCCGATGAATTCGGCGGGTTGTGCAACCTGCGGCTTGACGACACCAACCCCGTCGCAGAGAAGGCGGAATATGCCGATGCCATCATGGAAGACGTTCGCTGGCTCGGTTTCGATTGGGAAGACCGACTTTGTCATGCCTCGGACTATTTCGACCAACTTCACGAATGGGCCCTACAATTGATCAAGGCCGGGAAAGCATACGTTTGCGACCTTTCCGCCGAAGAAATGAGG
>CAWVZQ010000469.1:0-2828 GCA_963934405.1 uncultured Opitutales bacterium
AAAGGCCTCGGTTGACCATATGTTTTACTAATAAAAACATACATGTGCAGTGCATCGATGATTCTGTCGCCAGAACCTTAGTTGCTTCTTCGACGAATGCTAACGACATGGTTGGCGTTTTGCCCAATCTTGATGGCTCGGCGAAATTGGGCAAAGTTTTTGCCGAAAGAGCAAAGACTGCAGGTGTTACGACTGTGGTATTTGATCGTGCTGGTCGCAAATATCATGGCTGCGTTAAGGCTTTTGCGGAAGCTGTCCGAGCCGCGGGAATAGTATTTTAACCCATTATAGTGAACGCTTGAAATGAGTAGCCAACCAAGATTTCCTCAACGTCGAAGAAAACCTGTTCCCGAAAAGGAAGAATCGGAATTCTTTGAAAAAGTAGTGCACATTAACCGTTGCTCCAAGGTCGTGAAGGGTGGGCGACGCTTCAGCTTTGCCGCACTTGTTGTCGTCGGTGATCAAAACGGTCGAGTTGGCTATGGCTATGGTAAAGCCCAGATGGTTCCCGATGCGATACGCAAGGGAACCGACCAAGCTCGTAAAGCCATGAAACTGTATTTCTTGTGCGGGGATACCATCCCTCACCAAGTTCACGGGAAAGCCGATGGCGGGAGAGTGTTTTTACGTCCGGCTAGACCTGGTACGGGTATTATTGCAGGTGGCGGAGTTCGAGCTGTGCTTGAAGCAGTTGGAATTAAAAACATCCTTTCCAAATCAATGGGTTCCAACAACCAATTGGCCGTAGTTACTGCTACAATTCAAGGTCTTCAACAATTACGCACCGCGGAGGTGATTTCTTCTATTCGGGGCGAGGAAGTCAAGGGCATGTCAATGGTTTCATCTACAGTTCTCCCCTCCCCTTCTGAATCCGTCGATAATTCTAGCGATTCAACTGAAACTAGTCCATCGGACATCAAAAAGTAATTCAAATGAAGGAACATGCTATCCCAGCGGGTGCTACTCATGCACGAAAACGTGTCGGTCGTGGCGAAGGAAATGGACGAGGTAAAACATGCGGCCGAGGTGAGAACGGAGCAAAATCTCGTTCGGGTTATTCCCTTAGACCTGGATTTGAAGGTGGGCAGATGCCCCTCTTCAGGAAACTTCCTCGCCGAGGCTTCAACAACGCTCGCTTTCGGAAAGAGTACGCTCTTGTGAATGTCGGGGAATTGGAAAAGATCCAAGGAGATACTGTCGATCTTGATTCCGCTAAAGCGGCTGGCATCATTCGTTCAAACGCAATTTCCATTAAACTGCTGGGCAAAGGAGAAGTAAAAAAATCTTACAAAGTCAAGGTTTGTAAATGCTCTTCATCCGCCGAAGAAAAAATAAAGGCAGCCGGGGGATCCGTCGAAACTAGTTCATAGTGTTCGGGACCTTACTCACTGTCTGAATTTCTATAGGCTTCCTCTTCTATTAAATGCTATCAGCGTTCACAAATTCGCTCAAAATACCCGAGCTTCGTCAGCGTATATTTTTTACGCTGGCTTTGTTATTTATTGCTCGAGTGGGTGCGAATGTACCGCTACCCGGAGTTGATCCTACCCCCATCCGCGACTTCTTTGAATGGCGAGCCTTGCAAAGCCAGGATGACGGAAACGATATTCTTGGCTTTTACAATATGTTCACTGGTGGTGCATTGCTTAATGGTGCCCTCTTTGCCTTGGGTATAATGCCATATATCAGTGCCTCAATTATAATGCAGCTAATGGGTGCGGTCTTTCCGCAGCTTGCCCGTTTGCAACAGGAGGGTGAGCCTGGTCGTCAAAAGATTTCCCAATATACTCGCTACTTGACAATTGTAATTTGTTTAGTGCAAGGCGGATTGCTTGCATTGGCATTACGAGACAGTCCTGGTTCTCTGATTCAGGGTTTTAATCCCAATAGCCTTGGCTTGAGCGGTCAACCTTTCGGCGAAATAGTCGTTTCTCAATCCTCGATGTTTTTCGCCAACACCGTTGTCTTTCTTACCACTGGGACGATAATTTTGATGTGGCTTGGTGAGCAAATCACGCAAAGAGGAATCGGGAATGGAATCTCCCTTCTTATAACCGTAGGTATTTTGTCCGACCTTCCGAAGGCACTTGCGGATGCCTACGCATTGGTTTTCCAAGCTCCAGCTGGCGATAATTTAGTTTGGGTCAAAGCACTCTTGATGGTTGGCCTTTTTCTTTTGGTTGTTGCCGGTGTAATTGCAGTTACGCAAGCTCAGCGCAAGATTCCGGTACAATATGCAAAGCGTGTGGTGGGGCGCAAGGTGTACGGTGGTCAAAGCTCCTTTTTGCCTCTAAAGGTAAATTATGCTGGCGTAATGCCTGTGATTTTCGCAAGTGCGATCCTGATGTTTCCTGCCCAGTTGCTTCGAACACTAGGTGCTGCAATGGCTGACAGTCCTGCGGATTCAAACTGGGCATTAGATTTGGCAGCTATGTTCGCGGGCAGAGGCTTCTTGTATTACTCCGTTTATGCGGGTCTCATACTTGTCTTCAGTTACTTTTGGGTTTCGATTATGTTCAAACCTGTACAAATTGCCGATGATTTAAAGAAAAACGGCGGTTATGTTCCTGGAGTCCGGCCAGGTGAGCCTACTGCCCGATTTCTTGACTTTGTAATGACAAGACTTACACTCGCAGGATCCATTTTTTTAACCCTAATCGCAGTCTTCCCTGACATTATTTTTAATTTTGCCGGTGTTTCATATAACGTTGCGACTTTCTTCGGGGGTACCGGTCTTCTCATTATTGTTGGTGTAGTGCTGGATACCATGCGGCAAATAGAGACTTTCCTTCTTCAGCGTCACTACGATGGTTTTTTGCGTAAAGGTC
>CAWVZQ010000470.1:0-2817 GCA_963934405.1 uncultured Opitutales bacterium
ATGTGAACGACGATATTTTCAATAGACGCGAATGGAAGCTTTCTCCCTCAAAATGTCAGAAGACATGACCAAGGAAAAGGGCGAGGCGGACGAGAGTCCCCTCACGCTTGAGGAGCTTTTTGCGTCTATGGAAGGACCGTTGCTTGCCTACGTATACCATCTGATGAACGACCGAGACGAAGCCCAAGACATTGTCCAGGAAAGCTTTCTGCGCCTGCATCAGCATTTCAACGAGGTGCGCCAGCCGAGCGCTTGGCTTTATCGCACCTCCCGAAACTTGGCTTTTAGTTACAAACGCAAACACGGGAAGGTTGTTCCGTTTAGCCCGATAGCAGGCGAAGACGAGGAGGAGTCTATCAATCCGGTGGACGAGCAACCCTTGCCCGACGATCGTACCGAGCGCTTGGAGTCGGTAGGTTTGGCGATGCTTTGCTTGGATCGACTCGCCGAAGACATGCGAACTTTAGTTAAAATGAAATTTGTGGAAGGTCTTTCCTATAAGGAAATGGCATCCAGTACAGGCATGTCCATCGGTAACGTTGGCTACAAATTGCATCACGCAATCAAGTTTTTGGCAGGGGAAATGGAACGGGAAGGAGCACTAGTATGAACAACGAAGAAAATCAAAATACCAGAAGTGATCAGGAGGTGCGCGAAGAACGCGTGCTGGCCTTGCTTTTGGATGAACTTAATGCCGAGGAGGCAACATCCGTCGAAGCACTCCTCGCCGAGGACGTCGATCTGCAGGCTTACCGGGATCGGCTAGAACGAACCCTCGATCTCGTTGCGGAGTCCGCTCGGGCCAAGGCAGATCTTGATCTTGAAAATTTCAAGCTCGATCCCGAACGACGTCAAGTGTTGGAGCGGTTGTGGAATGCTGAAAAACCGCAACACGAAACCGAAGATGCGGGGAAGACCGTTCCTTTCGAGCCTGCCGGAAGTTCTCGCAGCAAGCTCAGTCGCTTCCTCCCCATTGCTGCCGCCGCAGTCGTTGCGGTTGGAGCTACGGGAGTGATCGTTAGCTCCTTAAACGAACAAGCAAAGCATGAAGAGCATATGGCACTGGCCACCGAAGATGCCATTGGGACAAAAGAAACCGAAAAACCCGTGCTGCTTGAGCAGTCGGAGAAAGTTCGGGAAGCTGGTATTGGGGAAGAGGACGCTCCCACGTCCACCGATGGCGCTAATCTGACTCTTGCCGATGCGAGCGAGGTTCTTGCCCTCACGGTGATCAAGGAATCCGAGAAGATTCTCAACGATCGTCTCGCTTCCGACGTCGTCGCAATCAATGACGAGCTTTTGGTTCGGGACGACGACGATATTGTGGTCGCCTTTGACTTGCGCGATGTGCGAGCTGGTGTTGCTAAAGCCGCCAGTCCCTCCGGAAGGATCAGGCGTTCACGAATTGCCTTAAGCCAAAATGATGAATTCAAAGTCGACTCCCTTTCTGTTCTGGATCGGAAATTGGTCGAAGAAAAGAAAACCGCCGGTACGGTTCGCTCGTTTCTTGAGGCAGATGCCATAGACAAGCGCACTGCTTCCGCGTCCGGGGGAGTATCCGCGGCGGGTGCCGGGTTACTTATTGCTAGTGACGAATCGGTCGCCCCCAAAGCCGTGCTGAAATCAAGGGTAATGCCACGCGCTCAGATTGCCGCTCCTTTCGGGCAATCCGGGTCTGAACCTTTGCGGTCCAATGCCAATGGGAAGATTGAGAAACTTGAAGGCGCCGCGGATCGGTTGTTGTTACCTGTAGAAAAAATTGCTGTCACTGAGGATGCTCCCTCGGTACTTGGCCATGGTGAGTTTCAAACAGACAAGTCGAGGGATGCCCCAAATCGTAGTTCTCGCGAAAATGCTGACTCGGACTCACTACATGCCTTAGAAAAAGAAACTTCTCAGAACCAGAATGAAACCAAAGGAAAGGTTGTTGAGGTTGCCCCCATTAGCGTTGATGCCCCTGCAGGAATCTTATCCACTTCTGGCGAGGCAGTTCTGGCTGAGATCAATCATCCATTCAAAAACGCGCAAAAAATCAAGCGAGACGAGGAGGGTTTGCCAAACTTTTCTTCCCTACACGAGGCTGGCGCAGCTCCCGGTGCGATTGCCGGAGAAAAAGGCGCCGACAAGGAGTTGCTTGCCTTTGCCGATTTTGGCCTCGGAGGCACTCAGACTAAGGATTCGGGAGATCAGGTCACTCCCTCCCCAAATAAACCAAAACCACTTGCGCATTCCGGTAAGGAAATAGATGAAGCGAGAGTTGTGGTAATTGCTTCTGCAAGTCCTGGCGTCGATCCTCCGCCGGTCTCTGAAGTCCCCGCCGGCTTACCCGATAAAGATTCTTTGCCAGACGCAGACACAGAAACCGCTCCCGACTCCACTTTGGCTTCAGGTCCCGACCGATGGATGATTTGGACTGGTCTCGTTCTTCTGGGACTTTTGGCTCTTGCGGCCTTTAGATCACGTGGGAAGGCTTAGACCTTATTCTCCAAGGCGCCTGTCGGAAAGCAGGTAGCTTCGGACGTAGTCGGCGACCGCTTCTTCCAGGTCGAACAAGTTTTTCGAATATCCCGTTTGACGAATTTTCGAGATATCCGCTTCCGTATGATACTGGTACTTGTCCCGAATGGATTCGGGCATGTCGACGAAGGTTATGTCCGGATCCTTGTCGAGAGCCGAGAAGATGGCATGGGCGAGGTCGAGCCATGTTCTCGCTTTCCCGCAACCTAGGTTGTAGAGTCCCCCGAACTCGTCGTTTTCGGCCAGATGCAACGTCATCCGCACGGCGTCCTTGACGTAGAGGAAATCGCGTTGCTGCTC
>CAWVZQ010000471.1:0-2816 GCA_963934405.1 uncultured Opitutales bacterium
AAGGATGGTTTGGCCAAGGATGCGGGGAGCGAGTTGCTTTGGCGCTTCCCTCCCCGCCGACTGGAGGCCGAAGCCATTCGAGACAACATGCTACTGCTTAGCGGTCTTTTGAGAGAAAAAATGTATGGGCCGGGCTTTCTCCTTTTTGAACCCAATGCAAACTATGCCCGCAATTGGATTCCCAAAGAGGATGTGGAGGAAAAAGATTTCCGCAGAATGGTTTACAATATGCGAATCCGGATGGAGCAGGATTCCGTCTTTGGTGCCTTTGACTGTCCCGATGGCGGGCAATCCGCTCCCAGTCGCGCCCGGTCCACCACTCCTCTACAAGCCCTCAATTTGTATAATAGCTCCTTTACCGAAAAAATGGCTGACGCCTTTTCCAAACGACTTCTCAAGCAAACAGACAATTCATCACAGCAAGCTCTTGTTCGTGGCTTCGAAAGTATTTTCGGTAGAACACCAACCCCGGAAGAATCGATCGTTGCCGCTCAGTACGTCAAGGATCACGGACTAGTCGCCTATTGTCGTGTGCTCTTCAACGCGAACGAATTTCTTTTTATGCCATGAAATCAACGATTACCTCAAAAGAACTGAGCCCAGCAGGCATGTCCCTGCTGAATCGGCGTTCCTTCTTAAAGCACTCGTCCACGGCTCTCGGTTCCATGGCCCTCGCCAGCCTGTTAGCGGATGACGGGGTGCTTGGCTCCCCCATTCGCCCGAAAATTTCACCTGAGCGGCCTTATGCTCCTCGCAAGACTCACTTTCCCGCCAGAGCCAAACAGGTGCTGTTGATTTACTGCACCGGTGCCGTCAGTCAGGTAGATACCTTTGATTACAAACCGGAACTCTTCAAACGACACGATACCCCCCTTCCCGGCGCCATAAATACCTTTCAGGGCGAGAACGGTAATCTGATCCGTCCAATAAGTGATTTCCGACCACGTGGCAATTGCGGTAAAATGACCAGCGACCTGCTCCCCGAGCTTGGATCCCTTGCCGACGACGTCGCCTACGTTCACTCCCTGACCAGCAAGACCAATACCCATGGCCCCGGAGAGACCTACATGTCGACCGGCTTCATCCTCGAGGGTTTTCCTTCCATGGGAGCTTGGACGTCCTATGCTCTTGGAACGGAAAATGAGGATCTGCCTGCATTCGTTTCCATTCCCGACCCTCGCGGGAACCCACAGGCATCCGTAAACAACTGGTCCAACGCTTTTCTTCCCGCCCAGTTTCAAGGAACTCCCTTCAGTGCCTCCAAGGAAATTCGCAACTTGGAAGCTCCCGTGAGATTTCGTGGCAAGGCAGACAGTGACGGAAGGGATCTTTTAAAGTTTTTCAACGAAAGCCATTTGCAACGATTTCCCGGAGACAGCGAACTCGCCGCCCGGATTGCCGGATATGAATTGGCTGCTCGCATGCAAACTTCGATTCCCGAAGTGACCGATCTTTCCGATGAACCAGATTATATCCTAAAGGAATATGCTGCCGATGATGTAAAGAATCAGTACCGTGCAGGATTTGGTAAAAACTGTATTCTTGCCCGAAGACTGCTCGAACGGGGTGTCCGCTTCGTCCAGCTTTTCAATGGAGCCTATGCAATGGGAGAAGGTGTGGGCAATTGGGATGGACACAAGAGTATAAAGGCCCAGTACCCGGGTCATGCCCATATTCTAGACCAACCCGCGGCCGCCCTGATCCGCGATCTCAAGAGACGGGGCCTTCTGAATGACGTACTGGTAGTCTGGTGTACGGAATTCGGTCGTATGCCAACCTTTCAAAAAGGGGCCAGTGGGCGCGACCACAACCCTGCGGGGTTTACCGCCTGGCTGGCGGGAGCAGGCGTCAATGCCCCCTTCAGCTACGGGGCGACCGATGAGTTCGGATGGAAAGCCGAAAAGGATGTCCTTAGCCTGCACGACTTTCATGCCACCATTCTACACCTGGTCGGCCTTGACCACGAGCGATTGTCCTACTACCACAACGGCATCGAGAGACGCCTAACGGACGTGCACGGTCACGTCGTCAAGGAAGTCATCACCTAAAACTCTATCCACTCATGCGAAATATCATTGCACTCTTCCCGCTTCTTTTCCTCGTCCCTCAACTTTCCGCCAAGCCTGAGAGCTGGCCCGTCTACTCCTTCCAGAACGGGGTTCACTTCAAGACCACTGCGGAGCGCGTAAAGGTCCTGAAGGAACTGGGCTACGACGGGATCGGCTCGGCCAAGCTGTCCCAAAGCGACCTTTCCATTCTCCAGCGTCTCAAGCTCTACGACGAGGCGGGGCTCAAACTCTTCAGCTTTTACGTAGGGGGCCGACTGGGATCCAACGGGCACAGCTATGGCAAGGAAATTAGCCAAGCGATCAAGGACCTCAAGGGACGGGATACCATTCTCGAGCTGTTCGTCCAGGGGAGCAAGAAAGCCAACACCGACGAGCAGGCCGTCGCCTTCGTAAGGGAAATCGCCGACCAAGCCAAGGAGTCCGGCCTGCGTATCGTGCTCTATCCGCATGCCGGCTTTTACATAGACACCCTCGGCGATGCCGTGCGGGTGGCCCGCAAATGCAAGCGCGACAACATCGGGGTGATGTTCAACCTCTGTCATTACCTCAAGGTCGAGCCAAAGACCGACCTCAAAGCCGCCCTCACCGATGCCAAGCCCCTGCTCTGGCAAATCAGCACCAGCGGAGCCAAGAAAGGCGGCAACAGCTGGGGGCAACTTATCCAAACCCTCGATCGTGGAGACTACGACCAGAAGGCCCTTTTTCAGATGCTCCGTGAGCTCGGTTTCCAAGGAAACGTCGGTTTCC
>CAWVZQ010000472.1:0-2803 GCA_963934405.1 uncultured Opitutales bacterium
ATCGTCCTCCCATCAACTGAGCGCCATCCGGTCCCATGTTCATTTCAAAGTCTCGTCGGTTGAGCAGCCTTTGTTTGACCGCCTCGGGAATTTCTCCCGGCACCGGCATGAACCAGCCTTCGCGACGGGTAGCACGGTTAGCTGTTCCATTGGAATTGGGCAAAAGAGGGGCAACACAGAGAACGGAATTGCCTCCGAAGAAGGCAAGGTTAACACCTTCGTCCCGGGCTTTACGTACATTCTCGTACATTTCCAAGCTCCAATACTCATCGTGCCCCACGGAAATAAACCCCTTCGTTCGAAGCAACCCTTGCGGATCGGCGTGCGTATCGACATTGGAAATATAGGACACATCGTATCCTTCCTTCTCCATCCAAAAAGCGAGAGGAAATTCCCAAGGCAAATATTCGCCACTGCCACCCGACATCTTCATTTTGTTTACCGGATGGGTGAACAAACCATACGGTCTGTCGAAACTTACTGTTCCACTGGGCACGCCTGTGGTGGAGTGACCCTTCTCATGAGGGGTATAGATCGAATAATCCGCAGGCCAACGGTTGTAGGCTGACCAGGTCAGATCACTGCACTGAAAAAGAAAATCGCAGGGACGATCGTCGCGAACGATAAAAATAACGTAGCTCTGAATTCCGCTTCGTTTAGCGGTCATCTTTCCAAGATAAACACCACTGGGCCAGCTCTTGGGGATTTCAAATTCCACGGTTGGTTCCCACTGGCACTCACGAAGGTAGTTCTCACCGATTGGAGGATCGGGTTGCGTGCCGGCTTTTTGTGAATCAAAGCTCTTCATTAACCTCGCGCCGGTTCCGCCGTAGTAACCGGTACGAAAGATCTCCAACTTGAAAGCGGAAGCCGGGTTTGCGCTGACCATGATCTTAAGCTTTTCGCCAGCCCGCAGGCTGTTCGCATTGCAGTAGCCTTCGATTGCTTGGCAGCGTCCGTTGTCCAAAATCTTGTTGATCTTCCCCGGCACAGTTTTGGTTTTGGTCAACCTCCAGTCCTGCGTTCCTTTTTTTGAGTTTTCCTCCCGGATAAAATCTTTTCCGGAAATATTTAGGCTCCTTTTTCCACTGGGAACCGCAAATGCTCCGGAAGCCACTCCAAGGCTTGCCGCGGCGGCGCTTTTGAGGGCGTCACGGCGGCTCAATCCGCCAAAGTGATCGCTTCCAACCTTTTTGCTTTTCATGATTCTTTTGGGTTCGGGGAGGGGCTGCGGATCGAGTCAGTCCGACAACTTGTCGACGAAGAACTCGACTTGTGATGGGTATTTCAATTCTGCACCTGGATATTTCAGATGAGCCTCCAATTTTAAATCATCCGTCTTTTCTTTTAGAGCGATACCTAGGTTGACGTGGTGAACGAGCCATCCGCGAACTCGTGTCTTGTTGGTCGGAGGCTTGGCGGTCGGAGGCATCCCGTAACTCATGAAGATGGGCGGGGCATCCTTGGACACGATTGAAAGAGCGGAGTGCCGGGAGGCGATTTCGTTGGCTTCTTGAACGGTTGTAGCCCCCCATCTGGCGATCCGTGCTTTCTGCGGATCTTTTATGTTTCCCAATGAAGGGAAAAGGGATCCGGCATCAGTCTTGGGACCAAGCAGGGTAGCAATCTTGTCTTGCCAAAAATTGACGTCGAGCGTGGTCTGACCACCAGTGGTAGCCACGCAGGTCAATCGGGTGGATTCGCGCTCAATGCGATCCTTGCTCTTGGGTTTTGCCATGTCGTCTGAGTAGGCCAGCCACATGCAGATTTGAGCGCCCGCCGAGCCACCGAAGGCGGCGACCCGGGATTTGTCCAGGTTCCATTCCTTGGACTTGGAGCGCATGAACTGCAAGGCTCGCCGAGCATCATGGTGGGAGGAGGGCAAAGGAGCATCGGCACTCGCGTAGCGGTAGTTGATTGAGGCTACGGAGATACCTGCTTTGAGAAGCCCATTCAAAACTTCTTTACTTAGTTTTTCCTTACTGCCGGCCCGAAAGCCTCCGCCGTGAATATAGATCGCCAAAGGGGTTGGTTTTTTTCTTTCCGCAAGCCAGATATCGAAAACGTTCCGCTCGTGGTCTCCATACTTCACGTTTGCATGAGTGGGTGATGTTTGTTCTTTGCCTTGGGCGTTTTCCTTCCCTGATTTGCGTCCCCCTTGATTTTTTGCACGGGCAGTCGCAATCCGAATGACGACTTGGAGTTCTTTCTCGGAAAGCTCTCCGTCGCCGTTGGAGTCGGATCTGGGGAATCGTTTTATGATCATCTTTATGAGGGTTTCTTTTTCGGTGTCGGACAGTTTGCCGTCTCCATTGCGATCGGCCTGAGGTTTTATCTTCAGGATTTGCTTATCCGACGGACTCCCGAAGATAGGGAACGAAGGAGTGAAGAGGGCAACGAGTGCCAAAGTTACGATAGCAGGACTTTTCATGAAATGATTTTTAGTTTGTTTGATAAAATAAGAAACTCAGATCAGCGGAAAAAGTTTCTGACAAGAAGAGGTTTTATTGCAAAACCTGCTGGCGGATTCAAGGCGCTCAACCATTCTCATGTGCAGTTTCAATATAACGGCTGCTTATTTTTCCTTCTTCGATTTACACTGAGTTTCTCCCACTTCTTGCATCGCCGGTCCGGTCTCGGCGACAAGTTCGTCGCAACGATTACGCATCCGTTGGAGTAGAGGGTGATCACTCTTTTTCCGAGCAAGGTTGGTCAATTGCTTGGGGTCATTCTTCAGATCGAAGAGAAACTCATAGGCCGGCTTTTCCGGCCCATCAACGAAGTAGCGGGCATAGGTCATGCG
>CAWVZQ010000473.1:0-2801 GCA_963934405.1 uncultured Opitutales bacterium
CCCCCTTTTTCCCCCCTCCGCTCCAAAGGCGGCTTCAAGGCCCTCCCGCCAAAAGAAATTTCCTAGCAGTTGTTGGGGACCTTGAGTTTTTCGTAGATGTTGGCAGTGTTGAGTGCGACGGCGCTGTAGCTGATGCCGAGTTGTCCAGCGACTTCCTTTTTAAAGTAACCGGCAGCCATGAGTTCGAGGGCGAGGTCTCTTCATTGTTCGATAGTATTGAGGCGAAGCAAATCTTGCAGGTTGCGGACGACTTTTTGATACTTGGAATTGTTTGCTAAATTGGTCCATTCGTTAGGGTCGCTATCGTGATCATAGAGTTCCTGCCCCCCGTCGTGGTATTGAATGTAGCGCCAGCGTTCCGTCTGAAGGGCATGGTTTTTGAAGCCGTATGTGATCACCACCGGGCGTTCCCGTTTCCGGTCTGGATTCTCCAAAAGCGGTTTAAGGCTTTGCCCGTCCAGACCTGCTCGCTCGGGCAGTCCGCAAAGGTCAATGAGCGTGGGGTAGATATCGATCAGGCTGACCGGACTCTCGCACAGTTGGTCTTTCACCACACCTTTGGGTGTTGAAAAGATAAGAGGTGTCCGGGTTGAAACATCCCACAAGGCATGCTTGCGCCAATGCTCCTTTTCGCCCAGGTGCCAACCGTGGTCGCCCCATAGAACGATAATGGTATTGTCGGCGTGCTCGCTTCGATCCAGCGCATCGAGCACCCTGCCAATCTGGGCATCGGCAAAGCTTATGGTAGCGAGATAGGCTTGAACTGCGACACGCCATTGATTGTTCGCGATCACGTTTGCGTGATCTCCATCGGGCTTTACCGCAAAGTTTTTTTCACCGGAAGGATCATAGACTTCCCGGGCAAGTTTTTTTCCAAAGGCTGGAAGATCGTCCAAATCTCCTTTCTTAACCAGGGGTAGATGAATGCCAACGAGGGGATGAAGGTCGAAATATTTTCGCGGGACTCTCCAGGGGAGGTGGGGCTTGGTTATTCCGAAGGCGAGGAAGAATGGCTTTGCCTGAGGCTTCTCCAATTCGGAGGTGATCCAGCGAGCAGTCTTGCCGTCAAGCGTGTCCTCGTCGTCGCAATCGAGAGGTCCCCAGGGAGTCCACGCAGATTTTGAGAGCTTGGGATCACGCTTGTCAGCAGCAAGCGGTTTCTCTTGGGGCGGAATGAAATAGTTGTCCCAGGATTCAGCATCATACGGTTTCGTTCCGTGAAAAATTTTGCCTCCACCACGAGCCGAGTAGCCGGATGCCCGGAAGTGCTGCATCAAGGTGACGGCATCCGGCAGCTTGTTCCGCAGCCTTTCACCATTGCCGTAGACGCCCGACCTGAACGGAGCAATGCCCGTCAACAGACTGATTCGAGAAGGATTGCATAGGGGAGCCGAGCAATAGGCACGCGTGAAGGAAATCCCACGCTTTGCGAGACGATCGATATTTGGCGTTTTTGCATTGGGATGGCCGCCCAGGTGTCTGGCCCAACCTCTTAAATCATCGACTGCGATAAACAGCACGTTGGGTCGATCTTCTCCTAGGGCGGTGAGAACAAGGAAAGAGGATAGGACAGAAATGAGGAAGGGCTTCATGGTAGCTTACTCGCTTTTTTAGCCCGATCTTGATCAGCGGTCGTTCTTAGGCTTGGCGACCCGCGCTCCCGGTGCAGGCTTGGAAGTTGCAGTTTTCGGATAGGGCATCTTGGCATCGACTTCCTCTCGCCAGTCATGGAACATTTTCTTCAGCTTTTGAGCGATCTCTGGTTTTGATTTCGCAAGGTCTTTGCGTTCGCCGATATCATTCTCCAGATCGAAGAGTTGAACGGTTCCGTTTTCGTAGTATTCGATCAATTTGTATCGCCCGAAACGAATGGCGCCATTTGGACTTTGGTAACCATGATTGCTGTAGTGGGGGAAGTGCCAGTAGATCGGCCCCCGTTCGTAGTCTTGAGCTTTCAAAGCAGGGACGAAGCTACGACCGTCTTTATGTTGATCCGGTAACGCCGGGAGGTCCAACATTTCAAGAAGGGTTGGGTAGTAATCCGTTCCGGTGACGACTGCTTGCGAAGTGGTGTTGGGCTTAATTTTGCCAGGCCAATGCACAACCAACGGCACGCGTATTCCACCTTCGTAGTTCCAGCCTTTCGCCCCACGCAGCGGGAGGTTGGAGGAAGCAAAGCGACTGTCCAGAGACTTCCTAGAATGATTGACCCCGCGGTACTGGTTCGATGCGGACATGCCCCCATTGTCACCCGTGAAGATGACGATGGTGTTCTCGGCCAACCCCAACTCGGTAAGCTTGGCCCGAATTCGCCCAAGGCTTTCGTCGGTAGCCTCGAGCATGCCGGCAAACTCGATATTGTCCTGCTTTTGTTTCACCCACCAGACACGCGCGTCCTGATGCGGCTGTAGCTCGTCATTCTCCGCCAGCGCTTTAAGTTCTTCCTCCGTCAACGGCGGTCCGTCCGGATTGGATTCAAGAATGAAGTCCGGCCCGACCTGTTTTGGCATCGCCGCAAGCTTCTTGCGATATTTCTCCACCAAATCCGGGCGCCCCTGAATCGGGTCGTGCACTGCGAAGTGTTCGAGATGCACGAAGAAGGGCTGGTCCTTGTTGCGCTCAATGAAATCCAACGCCGCGTCGGTCAGTTTGTCCGTGTAGTAGTCCCCTTTTTTAGCCGGCAGTTTGTCATTGTAAGCGCCGCCAAAAGGATAGTGATAGGAACGCACCCACCCCGTGATCTCCTCATCGAAACCATAGGCCTTCGGGTCCACCCTCAGGTGCGCTTTACCGTAGTTCGC
>CAWVZQ010000474.1:0-2787 GCA_963934405.1 uncultured Opitutales bacterium
GAAAGTCGTATTCCTTTTCGTCGTCAGCCATGTCGGTAATGCAAAAGCCTTGTCACCTTGCCGAAAATCCACCGAAAGGCAAAAGCAAAGGGACGATCCCCCATATTACCATAATTGGATTGAAAGTCGGCATCCAATCTGAAACCCACAGAATGGTCGCTCTATTATCCTGAATATTCCGAAAACGCGTATAGTTGTTTCCCGACAATTTTACCTTTAACCATATCGAAGTATTTTTTTACATTGCATTGTCGCGCCTAGGGCAAGAACGGGGAGGGCATAAACTATGGTTCGTAGGAACGGTTTACGGCGGCATGAGACCATTGGGTGGCTCTTCGCGGTTGACGACGGTGCGGGCGAGGTTTGGTTCTGGCAGGAACATCTAGTTTGGCTTTGGACGCCTCAAGGTATATGCCCCTATATGTTCCTAAATGCCTAAAAAGGCTAGGGTTTCTTGCTTGGCGACACCGAGGGAAGAGTGTTTATCTATCGCTTCGCGGATTCTTCTTGGTTTGACTTGTCTAAGGGAACGGAGCGCAAATGATCACGACCTGTATGAAAACCTTTTCCATCTACGGCATTTTTTCTCTTTGTCTGTTGCACTTGCTTTCAGGACAAGCGCCTAAGGAAAATACGGGCAGCGGTGTGGTGTTCATCGCCGCGAAGGAAGGGCCGACCCAATTTCTAGACACCCAAGGCACAGCCTTGCCGGTCGCCAAGGTGGGGGTGGGGGGCACCTTGCCCGAGGGCTATGTGGCACAGGCGGGAGTCGGCGGCAAGATCGTGCTGTTGTTCTCTAATGGCACGGTGATGACACTGGAGTCGCAGACGAAGCTGAAGATAAGCGAATTTTCCCAAGAGCCCTTCGATGCGGCTGGCAGGAAGGTTTCCGATTTGGCGGAAGAGCCAAGCAAGTCGAATGTAAAGCTCGACCTGAACTGGGGGTCGATCGTGGTCGCGACCAAGAAACTCGACCGTGAATCGCGACTGGACATACACTCCCCCTCCGGCACTGCGGGTATTCGCGGCACCCAGTTTCAGATGTCACAAGTACCCGGCACTGGAGTGAAACTAGATGTTTCCGAGTCCACCGTGGCATTCACTCCCCCCGGAGGCGGTCAAATCGTACCCGTTGGCCCCGGACAGGGTCTCGACGTTTCCGCCGCAGGGGAGGTCACCCCTCGTCCAATCAGCCCGGTCGCGTCCCAAAACATAACCGCGACCAATACGGCGGCCATCGCAGCCACGGGTGACGTTTTCTTGAGCGCGGTGAGCGACGCGATGGCCGAGGCCACCAGTGACGGCGGTAGAGCACTGGGTGATCACGACTCGGGCGTGGACAGCGATTCCAGCAGCGGGAGAGATACCGGGATCAGAGATTCGGGAGGAGGAGATACAAGAGGCAGTGGAGATGCCGCCAGATCAAGTTCCGCGGTTTCAAGTACGGAGACCCTTGTCGCAGATACGAACCAAGTACTGGAGAACAATTCTGAGGCCACCCAATCGCGCAAGACGGGGAAGGTGAGCACCGAGTCTAAACAAATTGCTCGGCTCGGGTTAACGGATGCCCAAGCGGAAATTCTCTATTCCTTCGAGGTGCCCTTACAAAGTGCGTTCGTTGCGGCGGGCGACAAAACCTCCAAGCGTTTGATCGATTTGACTGCCAAGGGAGTTGTCGAGTCCCATCTCTCCACCTTCTTTGGTTATTCGGGGGAAACCCAGACCAAGATGCTCGCCTTGGTGGATGACTCAAGCTTGGCCAACCTGCTGTCGAAGGAGTACGAGGAGTCTTGGCTGACGGGAATTCTCTCTGATAAAAACCTAATTGCCCTCAATACGGAAGGAACTCCCCAGACTCCATCCGTTTCCACGACTGCCGATCCTTTTCTCACCTTGGCAAACCAGCTGATGGACTCCGGCAATTCCGAAGTGCTTGATGAGTTGCTGGAACTGGGTGGCGGAGAATTGACCGACGAGTTGTTGCAAGAAGGGGAGATCGCCAACCGTTTACTGGGTGGCATAACGAGTGCGGGTTCCTTGGACGGAACGAGTCTCGTAACGGGAGCGGATGCCTTGGCCAATCGGTTTTATGAAGACGTGTCGTCCCTCTACGGGGCATTGGTTCAGGATTCCCTCTTGACGGGGGAAGCCTCCTTCCTTGGTGGGCGAACTATATCTTTGTCGGGTGGGGATTACTCCTTGAGCAGCCTCGATCTAAGCGGGTCGGATGCCTTGGCGTTGGGAGGAAAGGAAAAATTACAATTGCAAGGAAGCATCCTTTTCTCTGGCGACGCGGGTAGCGGTAAGCGAGTGGTACTGATGAGCGGTGACGAACTTGAGGGCTCGAGCGACTTGACCCTGGACGCAGCCACCAACGACCTGGTGCTTTCCGTCCGGCGTGACATTGAGTTGCAGGGCACGACGGCGGAGTTGCCCGTGGTGCTGCGAGGAAACCGTGAAGTAACCCTCCATTCGATGAGGGACCTAAACCTCCGCAACATGGAGGTGAGCGCCTCCCAGCAGACCACCCTAAAGGCGGCCAAGGAATTGTACGTGGATAACATGCGATTCAACGCCGAGCTGCCGAAAATCGTGATGGAGGCCACGACGATTCGACTTTCGAACATATCTTTTCCCGCCAATGCCGCGGTAAACCTGAACAGCCTCAAGGGGGCCATCGAAGGGCGGTATCCGAATTTCGGCACATCGGTGCCCGCAGCCCAGCAACTGGGGCGTGTCAACTTCCTGCAGAACGTGAAGTCCGGCGTGAATCTCCTGCATGATCGC
>CAWVZQ010000475.1:0-2783 GCA_963934405.1 uncultured Opitutales bacterium
ATGCACTGCACATGTATGTTTTTATTAGTAAAACATATGGTCAACCGAGGCCTTTCGGCAGTGCCGTGAACCTTCTTTCGAATTCGCCAGCGACGCTTCTGTCTCAATTCCCTTTTCTTAGAAAGTTTCATGTCTTCAAATGCCCTTAAGTATGTCTAGGCTGATTTTTTGCCTTCCTTGCGTCGAACGAACTCTCCAACAATTCGCACTCCCTTGCCTTTGTAAGGCTCAACAGGGTAGTAACTCTTGATGTCGGCAGTTACCTGCCCCACCTTTTGCTTGTCGGGGCCTTCCACGTGTATTTTCACATTGTCGGAAACGGTAACGGTCACACCTTCAGGTATCGGATATTCGATGGGATGGGAGTAGCCTAACTCTAGGTCGACAAGGTTGCCTTTAACGGCGGCCCTAAAGCCCACGCCTTCGATAAGTAAATCCTTGGAATAAGAGTTAACCACCCCATCGACCATATTCGATATGATTGAACGGGTTGTTCCATGCATTGCCCTAGCAGTTCGAGTATCGTCGGCCGGAGTAACCGTAACTACATTATCCTCCACCGCAATCTGCGCCAGCTTGGAAAAATGCTTTTCAAGTTTCCCCTTAGGGCCGGAAACATTTACGAGGTTATCCTGAACGGATACTTCAACGCCTGAAGGGATGTTTATTGGCAACTTGCCTATCCTGCTCATTTCTAAATTGTCCTTTGATTCATTAATGTGTGTGTGGATGGAGTTTACCAGACATTGCAAAGAATTTCCCCGCCAACCTTTTGTCGGCGTGCCGAAGAATCATCAAGCAAGCCCTTTGGCGTACTCAGGATCGAAATCCCCAACCCATCAAGAACCCGGGGAATTTCTCTGTAACCGCAATAAGAGCGAAGACCAGGCGTGCTAGCTCGAGAAATTCCTTTGATAGCATGGTTTCCCTCTACATACTTAAGTTGAAGCTGAATACTTTTTCGGCCATTGTCATCAATCCCTTCCCCGAAATTTTCGACAAAACCGCGCTCCTTAAGAATACGGGCAATTCCCTCCCGTAATTTTGAATGTGGATAGTCGCAAGATTCCTTGCCTACGCTACCGGCATTGCGAATAACGGTTATAAAATCACCTATGGCATCATGGATTGACATCTTTGTAGTCTCTTGGTTGGGATTAACAATACTTACCACGAGGCCTTGATCACGCCTGGTAACTTGCCTTGCAAAGCCATCTCGCGAAATGTGATGCGAGAAAGACCAAATTTCCGAATAAAGGCACGCGGTCTCCCCGTAGACGAACATCTTTTAGAGACTCGAACGGGAGACGAATTACGCGGAAGTTTGGCTAATTTAGACTGGGCGGCGTATAAATCCTCCACATCAGTCTCGGGGTTAGTCATTATGGCCTTGAGGGCTGCTCGCTTGGCAGCGTAACGCTCAACCAATCGAATACGCTTATTGTTGCGAGCAATGGTAGATTTTTTTGCCATAATTATTTAGGGGTAATTGTAATGAAAAATTTATGCGGCAGCATCTTCCTGATTTTGTTGATCGGAAGAAGTCTTGCGGAAAGGCATCCCAAGATGTGAGAGTAGTTTATGGCCCTCTTTGTCGGTCGCGGCAGAAGTTACAATGCTGATGTCGAGGCCAATGTTAGTACGCTGACGCTCGACATTGATTTCGGGAAAAATACTATGGTCAGTGATACCGAGAGTGTAATTGCCATGGCCATCAAGCCGTGATGATACGCCTCTGAAGTCTCGGATATTCGGCAATGAAATAGCGAGCAGTCTAAAGAGAAAATCCCACATTACCTCTCCTCGCAAGGTAACCATCAGTCCAACGGGCATCCCTTGACGAACCTTGAAATTGGAAACACTAATGCGAGCCTTGCATATCACAGGAGATTGTCCGGCAATGGAAGCAAAGTCCTTCCGTAAGTCTTCCAAGCCAGCCTTGTCCATCTCATCACCAAAACCAGTGTTCAGGACAACCTTAAGTACTTTGGGCACTTGATGGATATTCTTATACCCAAGCTCCTTCATCAAAGCTGGGGCAACTTGTTCCAAATATTGTTTATGTAGAAATGCTTGGCTCATGTCTAGAGGTGAAAAAAAATCTATGAAGTTCGACTTGCCACTCGCTCGGTGTGGCGAGATGAAAGCATCACGTTGGAATAATGCAGAGATGCTTCTCTTTCTACAATTGAACCCTCGGGGTTATCCTGGGTTTTGCGCTCGTGATGCTTAACAAGATTAACACCTTCTACAATGATGCGATTCTTCGCTCGAAGAACTTCGAGAACTTTACCTTTTCTGTCCTTATGTTCACCAGCAATCACGGTAACTTCATCTCCTCTTTTAATCATTTTAGCCATGATCAAAGAACCTCCGGAGCGAGAGAAATGATTTTCATAAATTTAGAACGCAGTTCACGAGCAACGGGGCCAAAGATTCGAGTGCCGCTAGGAACTCCATCGTCGCCAACTAATACTACGGCATTTTCATCGAATCGAATGTAACTGCCATCGGGTCGACGGATCGGGGCTCTGGTGCGGACTACGACAGCCCTCACAACCGAACCTTTCTTGACAGTTGAATCGGTAGAACTTTCTTTGATGTGGCAAACGATTACATCGCCAACGCTTGCCGTTTTTTTGTTCTGTCCCAGCCTTCGAATCATACGAGCTTTCTTTGCTCCCGTATTATCGGCGACCTCCACGCGGCTAAGTAATTGAATCATGACAGTAAGAAATAGATTAGGCGGTGGCAGCGGCCGGGGCGCGATGCACGATGGAAAC
>CAWVZQ010000476.1:0-2780 GCA_963934405.1 uncultured Opitutales bacterium
GCAAGTTCTTTGATGTCTCCAAGTCCCGTTCCGTTTGCTTTACCAATCCGTCCGACCGCCCAAACAGACCAAGTTGCTTGGCTTTCTGAAAGATTTCCCGAACGAATGGCCTTCAGTAATTCGCTACTTGCCTTCGAACCTCGCCTAACGAATTCGTCCTGAGCATTCACGCGCCACACTTGCACCTGATGCCCCATGTCTTCCATTAGCTGATTGAAGTTCCATTTTTGGATTGGCATCTTTCGTTTGGCCGTATCCCATTTTTTCCGAGGTATGAGAGGATTCTTGTGTCGTAGACGAAAAACTCGCCCTTGATATTTTGCATTTTCCTCAGCCGTCCACTTTTCCTTTGGAACGTACTTGGTTCCGTAAACGGAACCCCATCCTGCCATATAAAGAGCGCCGTCAGGACCTACGTCGATATCGGTTGGTCGGAACAGAGAGCGACCCTTCGCGCCCTTGTAGCCAAGGTCTCCCGCTCGAGTGACTCCACCATCTACTATTTTGCGTTTGGTTTCGGCAGGAACCTGTAACGCTCCGTCCCATTTGGGGTTGTAGAGAAAGATGCAATTGTTGGTCCAATCGGCGATCAAATAGCGATTACGATATTTTTCAGGAAAGTGTTCAGAGTCATAATACGCGACCCCGGTGCCAGATCCGCTCACTCCCGGAAAAAGATCGGAAGATGGAGCAATTGCGGGGTGCTTGCCCATCCAGTCGAATTTCCACGGATGCTTCATGGAGTAGTGACCATGTCGAATTGGCATGAAAATACGTTCTCCGGGTCTGCCCGGATCGTTGTCCGTACCCAACCAGTTGAACCCGCTGTCCATACAGATGTCCCATGGGTTGCGCATCCCCCTAGCATACAGTTCGAGATCGTAACCTCCGGGCCGGCAACGAAATATACCTCCTTCTTTTTCGCTCTTGTTCATCGGATGGTAGCTCTTGGGATAAGTTTCCTTGGTGTAGACTTTTGTCAGCGGGTATTCGGTGGTGTCATCCGATTTTATTCCTTGCAGGTCTCGTATCGGCTTTGGGGCGTTTGGCTTTACCCAAGTATTCCCTATGCTGAAATAAAGCCAACCGTCGGGACCCCAGTTGAGGCCGTGAACGCTGTGCCGCAAGTTGTTCATCCCCGTATAAATGACTTGGTACTCGTCGGCGACGTCGTCTCCATCCGTATCCCGAACGACCGTCAACTCGGGTGCGTTCGCAACCCATAGTTCGTCGCCTTTCCAGGCCATTGCCTCCACGCAGTTGAAGCCCTCGGCGAAGGTTTTAACGGTGTCTGCGACACCGTCACCATCCTCGTCGATAAGGATCTTAATGTAGTCGGTAGGGGAGTCTTCCTTCGGAGCGCGGTATTGTGGACCGGCCCCAACGTAAAGACGCCCCAACTTATCGAAGCATATGGATGATGGATTTATTATGTGAGGTTCCTTGACGAAAAAATTGATCTCGAATCCGTCTTCCACGTTTGGCTGGGCGTCCTTGTCTATTTCACCGAAAGCCGATGCCCCGATGAAGAATGGAATAATACAAGCTACAAGGGTCTTGTTATCGGTTTCTTTTTGAAACAGAAACAGAAGGTCGCTAAACCTTTTGGACATAGAAATGATGAGGTTTTGCATTCTTGGTTTTTCCGTTGGTTGCTAAAAGTTTAAATCCACGACTTGGGGAAACTGTGGAGCTAGATAATTCAAACTTGGTCAAATAAGAGAATCTTGTTGCGATTGCTGGAAAACATTTACCTTTAAGAAACTCTCTGCCTTCATTCAGCGAGCTTTTTCTCCACCTTGCGGTAAAGGAAAGCATCGGAAGTAAGGAGAGAGGTCATTAGGGCGTTCATACTGCCCCCGCTTTCGCGATAGGCCTTGTGTGCAGTCTGCAAGACGGGAGCATCATTCAAGGTCTCGTTGCGTCCCATCCAAAAACGGAAGGCATGACGAACGAAAACCTGTTCGACCCGTTCGCTGGCGGCCAGCTTCTCGATCATCTCCAAGGCATCTTTCACAGGGCCGTCGAGGGCGGGGTCGCCGCTGTCGAGGATTTCTCCCGAGGTGTCGACGGGCTTCTCCTGTTCGGTGGTACGGAACAGCCCCGCGTGGTTGTACATCTCGAAGGGGAGCCCGAGGGGATCCATCTTTTCATGACAGGTCCAGCAGTATTTTTCGCGGGTGACGCGCATCCGCTCCCGTAAGGTGGTATTCGGTTCGTCCGGAAGCATTGCGTCCACGGTGATAGGTATGTCGGGAATACCGCCTCCCAAAAGTTTTTCCCGGATCCAGCGGCCCCGCAGAATGGCATGGTTATCCATGGCATCCGAATGGGAAACCAGCCAAGTGGGATGAGTCAGAAGGCCGAGGCGTTGGCCTTCCGGTACGATGGACAAGGTCCGTTCGGGCTTCATTGATCCGTTGCCAAAGGAACGGCGACTGACGCGGGCGTATACCTTTGGTCCTGAAAGCTGGGCTTGCGTCACGGCTACGGATCCAGCGTTTCCTTTCTTTTTCTTGGCTTGCTCCTGTTTTTTCTTGGCGGCGTCCAAAGCCTTCTTCTTTTGCGTCAAGGTCTTGAGGATTCCGGTATCTTTCCTCAAGGAAACCTCGGATATCCCATGATCTCCGCGCTGGGTATCAAACTTGATCCCGGTCATCGTTTTGCCGGCAGGGACCACGAGCTCCACTAGACCAATGGCGGGGGTGATGTTGGCGGAATGAGAACCGTTGTCCCAAATGGCAGTGAAGCGAATGGGGCGGGAACTTGAATCGGTCCGG
>CAWVZQ010000477.1:0-2777 GCA_963934405.1 uncultured Opitutales bacterium
CAACCGGGAGAAGGAGCGCCAGGTGAAGGACCACCAAGTGAAGGACCACCAAGTGAAGGACCACCAAGTGAAGGACCGCCAAGTGAAGGACCGCCAGGTCAGGGACCACCTGGCCAGGGGCAAGGACCGCCAGGTCAAGGGCAACCGAGCCTAGCAACTCAAGCCGCACAAGCAATGGCTGCCGCCGCACAGGCTATGGCCGCTGCGGCACAAGCTCAAATGGCTCAATCCCGGATTCCCGGACAAAGCCCAAAGAGCGAAGGTCTTCAACTCAATTCGGGGGAAGGGGCAGCCGTTCAAGCAGGAGCTATGGCCTTTCAAGACTTACCCGCCATGACGGAAATGTCTAAACTGGAATGGGGCCGCCTACCTCCCAAACTAGCGAAAGACCTAATGGATGGTCGCAGGGAAGCCGTATCCGGCGAGTACCGCAACCGCGTGGAAGCTTACTTCCGAGCAATGGCTGACAAGTCTCGAAAGAAAAAGTGAGATTTGTTCAATTTTGCTAAAAGTTATTAAAAAATGAAGTTTCTACTTTTGTTTCTATTCCTAGTGGGGTCAGCAATAGCTCCCTTATCGGGAGAGGAAGAGGTTCCTTCCGACGATGAAGCCGGTAATCCCTTCCAAAAGGATAAGGTGGACAAGGCGATAGAAAAAGGAATTGCCTATATCGCCAAGAAGCAACAATCCGACGGATCCATTCATGACAGGGGAAATCCCACCACCATGACTGCCCTATCGCTAATGTCCATGGCGGCAGTGGGTCACCAACCGATCAATCCAAACGAAGAAGGTCGTGTCATGCGGCGTGCGATCGATTTCGTGCTTAAAGAAGGAAGGCAAGACGAACATGGCTATTTTGGGAACAGGGACGGAGGGCGCATGTATGGTCACGGAATCATCACTTTGACACTCTCGGAAATGCTGGGAATGGGACTGGACGAAGAACAGGACCAAAAGATTCGCAGGAGCACCCAAAAGGCAATAAACTTGATATTGCGTTCGCAAAAGGTGCCCAAAAGCCCATCCCACCAAGGCGGCTGGCGATATTCCCCCGATGCCAGAGACGCCGATCTTTCCGCCACCATCTGGCAACTGATGTCACTGCGTTCGGCAAAAAACGCAGGACTTGATGTTCCCTCCTCGGCAATCGAGGAAGCCGTGGGATACCTGCAAAGGTCCTATCACTCCAGCCTCGATTCCAAAGGTGAACCGGTTAACAAGAAATCAGGATTTGCCTACCAACCGGGAGGTCATCCCGAGTACACCACTACCGCAGCGGGTTTGCTCGCCATGCAGGTATGCGGAGAATACGAATCTCCCTTCGTCAAAGGAGCCGCCGACTGGCTTTTGGAAAACGAGCCCAATACCGGAAGAAAATTCTTTTTTTACGGAACCTATTATTATTCGCAAGCCATGTACCAACGCGGTGACGACCACGCGAAAATAGCCCGCAAGAAGGTGGAAGAGATTATGCTGAAACTTCAGCGAGGAGACGGATCATGGCATGGCAGCGGTTCCGAAAACAGCGCCGGACAAGTCTATTCGACTTCCATGGCAATTCTCGCCTTAGCGGTAAAATACCACTACTTGCCGATCTACCAGCGCTGAGAAGGCGTTTCCACCTACAATTACTGGGCAGAAACAATATTTTCGGCCAAAAGATCATCTTATAAATGAAATTTGCTTTCGTTTGCAAAACCTTGTGCCTACTTGGACTGCCATTTGGTTGGCAAGCCGCCTATTCCCAAGAACAGGAGGCGAATGTTCCCACTGGCAACCCCTTTCAGGAGGACAAGGTGGACAAAGCCATCCAAAAGGCAGTCAGCTTTCTTGCCGAGAAGCAACAAGCGGACGGTTCCATCCACGACAAGGGCAACCAGACTACCATGACATCGCTCTCCTTGATGGCAATGGCTGCCGTAGGCCACCAACCCGTATACCCCACCGCGGAAGGTCGTGTCATGCGACGAAGCCTCGATTACGTCCTGCGCGAAGACAGGCAGGACGACCAAGGCTACTTCGGCAACAGGGACGGCGGAAGGATGTATGGACACGGCATCATCACCTTAATGTTATCCGAGATGCTTGGGATGGGACTGGACGAGGAGCAAGACCAACGCATCCGCAAGCGCTGCCAAAAGGCCATAGACCTTATCTTACGTTCACAAAAAGTGCCCAAACGCCCACCATCCCACCAAGGCGGTTGGCGCTACACCCCGGATTCCCGTAACGCCGACCTCTCGGCCACTATTTGGCAACTCATGTCCCTGCGCTCCGCCAAGAATGCAGGTATGGACATACCTTCTTCCGCCATAGAAGACGCCATCGGCTATCTCCGGCGTTCCTATTATTCACGGCTCGATTCCAAAGGCGACCCGGTGAACAAGAAATCGGGATTTGCCTACCAACCAGGCGGTGGTCCCGAGTACACCACCACCGCAGCGGGTTTACTCGCCATGCAGGTATGCGGAGAATACGAGTCCCCCTTCGTCAAAGGGGCCGCCGACTGGCTTTTGGACAATGAACCAAATACCAGTAGAAAATTCTTTTTGTACGGAACCTACTATTATTCTCAAGCCATGTACCAACGCGGCGGTGACCACGCGAAAATCGCCCGCAAGAAGGTGGAGGAGATTATGCTGAAACTTCAGCGAGGGGACGGATCATGGCATGGCAGCGGTTCCGAAAACAGCGCCGGACAAGTCTATTCGACTTCCATGGCAATTCTCGCCTTAGCAGTAAAATACCACTACCTGCCGATCTACCAGCGCTAG
>CAWVZQ010000478.1:0-2768 GCA_963934405.1 uncultured Opitutales bacterium
GAGAACGATTTGGAGATTGCCGATGGAATCGATGCAATCCGTTCTGCGTGGGGACGGGAATGCTTTGTTGAAGAAACCACTTTCGCATAAAAGAAGCACTTCTTTTTTTGTGGCGGAATCTACCAATTCAAGGCATTATTTCTCCCTCTCAGTTGCCTGAGATTTATTTTCCATGCCTGAAGATACCCAAAGACGTGAAATCATCCTTCACGGCATAGCTGCCTCACCCGGCGTCGCCCATGGTCGGGTATTCCGCTTTCTTCATGGAGAAGTGGAGGTGCCTTGTTACTCGGTATCCAAGGAAAGTCAGGAAGCGGAGATTACTCGTTTCGAGCAAGCGTTGCTAGAGACCCGTGAACAGATTCAGGCAATTCGAGCCGACGTTGCAAAAAGTCTGGGGGAAAACGAAGCTTCCATTTTTGATGCGCACGTTCTGGTGCTTGAGGACCAGGCCTTGATCGACGACGTTGTCGGAGAGATTCATAAAACGGGAGACAATGTTGAGCGATGTCTGCATCGGGTTAGCTCTCGTTACCTTGATTTTTTCGACGGACTTGAAGATCAATACTTGCGTGAGCGAGCTTCCGATGTTCGGGACGTCACTCGCCGTCTTTTGCGTAACCTTCTCGGAGCTACGGGATCGGGTACTGCTTTTCTGGATGAACCCAGAGTGCTGGTTTCCGAAGATCTCACGCCATCTGATACGGCTTCGCTGGACAGATCTAAGATTCTCGGGATCGCGACTGATAGTGGCGGTCGTTCAAGTCATGCAGTAATTATGGCCCGAGCGGGTGAGATTCCAGCGGTTGTGGGGCTAAGGGAGTTGACCGTCAACTTGCAGGAGGGGGACTCCGTGCTTGTCGATGGATTCGAGGGAACGGTCGTCATCAATCCCGACGAACAAACTCTTTTCCGTTACGGGAAAGTTAGTTTTAAGCGGAAGAAGCTTTTGGACCTCGTGGTTGATGAAAGTTCCTTGCCTGCTGAGACCGCGGATGGCCGGAAGTTGACCATTTTCGCCAATGCTGATTCTGCCGAAGAGGTCGCGAAAGCGAACGAAAACGGTGCACTTGGCGTAGGACTTTTTCGAACGGAGTCCGTTTTTCTTCGGCGCAATCGAATTCCCGATGAGGAGGAACAGTTTCAAGAATATAAAGCAGTGGTGGAAGCCTCTGCCCCCCTGCCGGTGACGATACGTACTCTTGATTTGGGCGGAGACAAGGTTCTTGGTTCCTCTGCTCGCGTAAAGGAGGATAATCCTTTCATGGGGTTCAGAGCCATTCGGTTTTGTCTGCGCAACAAGGATGTCTTTCTGACTCAACTAAGGGCAATTTTGAGGGCCAGCGCCTTTGGTAAGGTCAAGATCATGTTCCCTATGATTAGCGGAGTTGGTGAAATGTTCAGCGCCCGAGAAGTTCTCGATGAGGCGAAGACGCAACTGGAGCAAAGAGGAGAGGCTTTTGATGCGCAAACTCCCGTAGGTTGTATGATCGAGACGCCTGCCGCCGTTACCATTTGTGATCTTTTGGCCGAGCACGCTGATTTTTTCAGCATCGGAACTAACGATCTCGTTCAATATCTCCTCGCGGTTGATAGAATTAACAACCAGATCGCCTATCTCTACGAACCCCATCATCCTGCAGTGATTCGAGCGGTGGGGCATGTGGCGGAAGTCGGAAGACAGAAGGGTGTCGAGGTGTCCGTATGCGGTGAGATGGCCGGAGATCCTCACTTTACGGCATTATTGATGGGGTTGGGGATCGACGAAATGAGCGTGGCACCACCCCTCATCCCGGAGTTGAAGTTTTTTGCCCGGCGGTTCACCATTCTCGAGGCAGAAAAATTACGCGAAGAAGTTGGGCGAATGGAGAGACCATCCCAGATCCTCGTGAGAATCAAGGCCTTTCATGATGAGAAAATGGCGGGTGTATACGATGTTGACGAATAGTCCCGAGCCATCCGCGTATTGACTGGAGCTATTCTTCCTGGAAGTTGCTCACGAAGAGCTTGGTCATCTCTTTGCAGAAATCTTCCGCGTTCTCGCAATTTGCATGGAAACTGAGCTTGGTTCCTTTTCCGGCGGCAAGCATCATGATTCCCATAATGCTTTTTCCGTTCACTTGCTCGCCATCTTTTTCCACCCAGATTTCGCCAGTATATTTATTGGCAATTCGCACGATCATGGCGGCTGGGCGAGCATGAACTCCCATCTTATTGGTTACTTCCAATACCATTTCTCGTGCCTCTTCACTCATCTTTAATTTTGATTTGGGCCTCAAAGAGGAAAAAAGACAAAGAAAAAGTTTAGGTAAATATCCATAAGCATAATCCGGCGGCGAATGCGGCTCCGAGATCATCGACCACTACGCCGAGACCTTTTGGTAGCGTTTGAAGGCGATTAATGCCTAGTGGTTTCCAGATGTCGAAGATACGAAAAAGAACAAATCCGGCACCTGTTAAGGTCAGCGTTTCAAGAGTTCCTTCCGTGATGGCAAGTACATCTGAAACGCCCCAGAAAACTAGCGGCATGGCAACGAATTCGTCGATTATGACCTCTCCCGGATCGCGTTTGCAAAGGATGCTTTCAGCAGCAGAGCAGATCGGAATCGCGAGCAAGGCAAGTAACGTGAATCCCCACAAAATGAAGGATGGCGGAAGATGCGACCATTCCAAAAGTGCGAGAAAGGCGATTGCCCCCGCAAGAGAACCAACAGTTCCTGGAGCGGGACAACAAGTGCCTAAAGGGCCTAACGTTGCTAAGCCGAGCA
>CAWVZQ010000479.1:0-2763 GCA_963934405.1 uncultured Opitutales bacterium
CTTCGAAAAAGGACTCCCGAATAAGTAGATGGGAGAAAACCGCTTTGCCAGAGGGTGGCTCCTCCGCTGGAACCGCGACCTGCGGTTAGTACGACGTAGCCGGGCAGGTTTCGTGATTCGCTTCCAAGTCCATAGGCGAGCCACGAGCCCATTGTCGGCATTCCGAAACGTGATACGCCGCACTGCATGAGCAATTGGCCGGGATGATGGTTGAACTCGTCGGAGTGCATGGAGCGCACCATCAGTAGATCATCCGCGACGGAACCAAGGTGTGGGACGAGGTCGCTGAACTCCATGCCGCACTGGCCGTATTTCTTGAATGTTCGCTTTGTTCCCAAGAGGGTAGCGGTTTCAGGCTTGATGAATGCAAAACGGGCTTTGTCGAGAACGCTTTTGGGCAGACTTTGCCCTGTCATTTCGTTGAGCTTTGGTTTTGGGTCAAAGAGGTCTAGTTGCGAAGGTGCCCCTGCCATGAAAATCGAAATGCAGGCTTTGGCCTTGCTGTCGAAGTGAGGTTTGCGAGGAGTGAGCGGGTCCTCGAATCCGCTTCCTGCGGGAGCGCCTAAGAGGCCTTCGTCTGCTAAAAGCGAGGCTAAGGCGACACCGCCTATGCCGGATGCCGACGTTGCCAGAAAATCGCGTCGGGTTTGTATGTCTTTGCTTGAAAGTCTATTCATGAAGATGGTCGGAAAGGTGTAAGTTATTCTCTGGTGAGGAATTCATCCATATTGAGGAGAATTCGGCTGGTAGCAGTCCATGCAGCGGTTTCCGGGTCGTCGGCAATGGCTTTGGCGTCGTCGTTGTGGTCGGCGTACCATGAGCGCGATTCTGCGAGTAGGTTTTTAAAAGCAGTCTCTTCATGGGAAGTTGGAGAACGCGAGACGCAGAGGCGAAAGCCATGAGCAATTCTATCGGGATCATTCTTTTCCGCATCAGCTAAAATTCTTTTCGCCAAAGCTTTTGCAGCTTCCGTGAAGGTTGAGTTGTTGAGAGTTACAAGTGCCGCCAAAGGAGTGTTGGATCGGTTGCGCTTCACGCACGCGACGTTGGAATCGGGGCAATCGAAGGTGAGCAGGTTGGGATGCGGGGAAGTGCGCTTGAAAAAAGTGTAAAGGCCCCGACGATAACGGTCTTCGCCTTTACTTAGGTTCCACTTGAAACTATTGGCGTATGAAAGATTTGTGATACCGGAGGGGAGGGGAGGGAATACGCTGGGGCCTCCCACCTTGTCGGACAGTAGTCCGGCTACGGCGAGGTTCAGGTCGCGAACAATTTCGCCTTCCACTCGAAAACGATTCTGACGGTGGAGGAGTTTGTTATTCGGGTCGAGCTGGACGAACTCGGATCGATGTACGGAGGATTGCCGGTAGGTGGAGGAGTTGACGATTAGGCGGATCAGTTTCTTGCGCGACCATTTTGCATCCTCGACGAAGTAGTGAGCCAACCAATCGAGCAAGTCAGGGTGGCTTGGAGCTTCACCTCGAATTCCAAAATCCCCCGGGGTGCGAACTAAGCCATAACCGAAAAGGTGTCCCCAGATCTGATTGACGGTGACCCGAGGAGTGATGGGATTGCTGGGCTCGACAAGCCAGCGGGCAAAATCAAGACGATCACCTAACTTCTGTTCATCGCGAGCCTTCAAGGGATGGAGAACGGTTAGTCCGTTCGGATGGACCTCATGCAGGAGTTGCTTGAACTCCCCACGCCGGAAAACATGCGTCTTGCGTGGGCTTCCCCTGCGTTGAGTGATGACCCGAACACTCATGGTGGGAGTTTTGGGGGCTTTTTTTCGGAGGTCTTCGAGTTGCTTGCGAAGCTTCCCGACCTCGGGGTCTGTCTTGCTGAAGTGGTCCGCGAGAAGTTTGCGCTGGGCATCGCTTCTCTTGGCGGCGTCTGCAAGGATCGCCTTGCGAACATTTTCAGGGGCGAAGTCGTCTGATTGCTCGCCCGTGACCGCCATGATGCGGAAACGCCCTATAACATGTCGAGAACCGTAGAGTTGAGCCAATTCGAGCCGCAGCCTTCCGGTGGCCTTGCTCAAAAGCGGTTTGTCAAGGCGGAAGGTGGCCTGATGACTCTTGCCCATTTGCCTACTAATAGCCCATCCCGTCTTTTCGATGCCGTCTATTGCTCCCTTCACGTCCCATCCCTTCTGGGAGAAATCGGCTCTGGCAGAGTAGAATCTGAGGGGTCGTCTTTTATCGGCATCGACCAAATCCACGACAAAGGCACGGAATTCGTTGAGAACGAAGTTGCCGTGAGAGGCGAGTCCGGGACCTTTCGAAGGCAGCTTCGGGTCGGCGAAAACCTCGATGCGGAAACCGGTTATGGGTTTTCCACTCGTATCGACCGTGGCATCGATGAGGAAGGTTGCTGTGTCACGGGAGAGCTTATTGACGAAGACGCTGTCATCGTCTTGGCGAACGAGCTCGCAATCCTCCAACTTGGTGAATTCTGCCAGTTCCATCGGATGGTGGGCTATAGGGCTCTTGATCGCGGCAAGGCGAGCCTTGGTTTGTTCTTCCCATTTTCTTTGGTCGTCTCGGCGAGAGGAGAGCAAATCCTTAATTCTCTTTTCAAGTCCGGCCACTTTTTTGTCGTGAGATGCCTTTTCCTCCTTGAAGTTCTTGTTGCCGTCCTTGGATTTCGGAACCGTGTGGTTGGTTTCGTCTCCGTTGTTGTAGAAGGCAAACAGCTGGTAGTAATTATCTTGTGAAATATTGTCGTACTTGTGGTCATGGCACCTAGCGCAAGTTAAGGTAA
>CAWVZQ010000480.1:0-2758 GCA_963934405.1 uncultured Opitutales bacterium
TCAGTGGTGAGCCGGTCAGCGAACTGGCGATTCGGGTAATGGCGGAGTTTCCCTCTAAGTTTGAACACCTCGAGGTGGAGAAGATCCTGGCCACGACGACGTCGCCGGGACTTCGGCACGCCCTCTTGGAATATCTGCATGCAGTCCCGGATGCCAAGCTGCCGGAGACCATCGTTCGTCTTGCCGCAGATCCCGATGCCTTCGTCCGGCAGTCCGCCGCGCAATTGTTGGCCCGCCGAGCATCGGCTCCCGAACTGACTCGCTGGGCTTCGGATGAATCCGAGCTCGTCCGCCAGGGGGCCGTGAATACCGCTGGTTTCCATATCTGGCATGCCATCGAGTCGACCACGAACTTCCCCAAGGTTCGGGAATTGGCCCGCCCCAACCAAATGTCCTTCGCCCAAGCGGACGGTCCGATCAAGCTGACCGACCTAGGCAAACCGATCTTCATTTACATGCCGTCCGAATGGTGGAAGGACGAAGGCAACAGGAAGGAAGTCGCCCCGCATGTTGCTCTTCTTGCCAAGGCCCTGGACGACTCGTCCCCAAGCGTCCAACTTCCTGCCGCGGTCCAATTGTTCTTTCTGAAGAATAGCGAGATCGACCCGAAGGTCCTGACCATTCTCAAGAGCGCTGGTGTCGAGTTGGGGTCCAAATCGAAAGCATCGCAGAACGCCCGCGCCCAAAAAAAAGCTTTGCGGGCCCTCGAAGCCGCTACCTTATCAAGCAACGACAAGATTCCTCCTGCCTTTGCCGGCATCGACTGGAACACCGCCTACGGCAAAGGCAAGGCGAAGACGGGTAAGAAGCTGTTCACCGACCGGGGTTGCATCGCCTGCCACTTGGCTCCGGACGACGGCAAGGGGGGGAGCATCGGTCCATCACTCGTAGACGTGCATACCCGCTTCTCTCCCCAATACCTAGCCGAGTCGATCCTCCTCCCGAATCGTTTTGTTTCGCCTAATTTCCATCCCACCACTCTGACCATGAAGGATAAATCGGTTCATGTCGGTTTTATCGAAAAGGATGGCGACGAAATCGATTTGCGCATCATCACGGGTGCGGTGATGAAACTGGCCGGGGCCCAGATTGCCAAACGCGCCACCAGTCATCAATCCATGATGCCGGCGGGCTTGGTTCAGTCACCCGATGAAATGAATCACTTGCTTGCCTACATGCTCGATCACCCCGGTGCCTCCAATGATCCGGTTGCCTTGGAAGATGACATGGCTACCCTTACCCTTGAGATCGTGCACCGCTTTGATCCCGAGAAGCCAAACGTATTTCGGTTCAACGCGGTCGAAGCACAGTTCGTACGGGTGAACATCTTACCCGGCTCAAAAGGGCAGCCCTGTATCGATGAGTTCGAGATCTTTGTCCACGGCGAGAAAACAAACCTCGCCCTAACTGGAAAAGCTACGGCATCTTCGTTGCTGCCTGGCTATGCGTACAAGCATCAGATCGGGTTCCTCAACGATGGTGTTTATGGCAACGGACGTAGCTGGATTCCGGCAAAAAATACGGGTTGGGCCCAAATCGAGCTGGCGAAGACCGCTAAAATCAATCGGGTCGTCCTCTCGCGGGATCGCGAAGGGAAATTGCGTGCGCGCTTGCTGAACTCCTTTGATATTCTCGTGTCGAACGACGGCACGACCTGGAAGACCGTGAAGAAAGTCCGACCAAGGAAAGCGGCCAAAAAACCGGCGAAGGAACCCAGTCTTAAGCCCAAGGGCGCCTCCATCCAATTGAAAGGCAAACCCAACGTGGTGCTCATTTTCTCCGATGACATGGGCTACTCGGACCTGCCGAAGTTCGGGAAATCGGAGATTCCCACACCCAATATCGATCGCCTCGCCCAAGAGGGTACTTTGTTCACCGATGCCTACGTCACCGCCCCGATCTGCGTGGCCTCTCGGATGGGTTTGTTGACCGGCCAGTATCAGCAGCGTTTCGGTATCTATTGCAACATGTACGGAGAAGCCAGGACGCGCTTGTTCCTTAAGCAAACCTTGTTGCCCGCAGTGTTTCAGGACGCCGGTTACCGGACGGCTCACGTCGGGAAGTGGCACCTCAGTGGGAACAAACGCACGCAGTACGAGACGGCGGGACCACGTGATCGCGGCTTCGATGAATCCGTTGCCATTCGCGGCGGCGACTCGGCATTCTGGAAGGGCACGCCTGTTTTTCGCAACGGCAAGGAATTTCCGGCTCCGGAATACCTAACCGACCTGTGGGGCACGGAAGCTTGTGCTTTCATCGATCGGGCCCATGCCCAACCCTTCTTCTTATACCTTGCCTACAATGCTGTGCATTCGCCGATGCACGCCCTTGATGCCGATCAGGAAAAGTTCTCCGACGTGAAGGATGAGAACCGACGCATCTACGACGGCATGCTGCTCGCGATGGATCGTAGCATCGGGCGGGTGCTCGACCGCTTGGACAAACACGGTATCGCGGAGAACACGATCGTGGTCTTTATGAACGACAATGGCGGTGGCGGGAGTACCGGTCTACATGCGGGTCACTCCCGAAACTACGCAAACAACAAGCCGCTCAGGGGGCACAAGTTCGACGTTCTCGAGGGCGGTTTGCGAGTTCCCCTGATCATTCGCTGGCCCAAGCGTGCCCCTTCCGGAAAGGTCTATCGGGAAATGGTCTCGAGCACCGACGTTTTCCCGACCTTGGTGGCTGGCGCCGGTTTGGAGATGCCCAAGGGACAACCGGCAGATGGCGTGGACCTGCTCCCTTTCATCAACGG
>CAWVZQ010000481.1:0-2753 GCA_963934405.1 uncultured Opitutales bacterium
GCCAATCGTTGAACCAAAATGGCTTTGCGTCTTGCAACGCATCAACGCATCATGATATGTTGATGCGTTTATGAACGAAACCAAAACCGTCGTAGAAAGATTCTCCTTGGGCAAACCGATGTTCTCGGTGGAGTTTTTCCCGCCCAAGGACGATGCCGCCGGCGAACGTATGCTGCGGGCAGCCCAAGCGCTGCAAAGCTACGAGCCGGATTTCGTATCCATCACCTACGGCGCCGGTGGCGGGACTCGAGCCACAACCTTGAAATACGCCCGCATGCTCAAGGAGCAATGCGGCTTCGAGGTAATGCCTCACTTGACTTGCGTGGGACACAAGGAAGCCGAGTTGATGGACATCCTACGGGATTTCGAGTCCGCGGGATTTCGCAACGTAATGGCTCTGCGAGGTGACCCGCCAAAGGGAGAAACCAGTTTTCAAGCGGTGGTGGGAGGCTTCTCTCATGCCGACGAGCTCGTTCGCCTCATCCGTCGAAACCTTCCGAACTTCGGGATCGGGGTGGCGGGTTACCCGGAGAAACATCCGGAATCTCCCGACGCCGGGGACGATGTTCAACGCCTTGCACACAAGGTGTCCTGCGGGGCCGACTTCGTGACCACACAGTTGTTTTTCGACAACGAATTCTACTTCGATTTCGTTAGGCGATGTCGCCAAGCGGGCATCGAGGTTCCTATTCTTCCCGGCTTGCTGCCTGTGCTCTCCTTGGCCCAGATTCGACGATTCTCCTCGATGTGCGGGGCTGCCCTGCCGGCCGAGTTGGAGAAGCGGCTGGAAGAAGCGGGCGAGGACGGAGCTCAGGAAGTGGGCGCGGATTGGGCATACGAGCAAATAAAAGGTCTGCTCGACGGAGGGGCTCCCGGCTTTCACCTATACGCCCTCAACAAATCCAAGGCCACCACGAGCATCCTGGAGCGATTGAGGGACAGAGGTTAGCCCTTAAGCATCCTCGGTCACTTTCTCGATGGTCGCTTTTTCCTTGAGACCATCGAGGAAGGAATCGAACACCCCGTCCCTGCGGCGCTCGTGGAGGAAGGAAAGCACTTGTTCCCTCACCTCCTCAAAGGGAGCGGTCTCAGGTTCGTTGCGAACGTGCAGCTTGATTAGGTGCAAGCCAAACTCCGTCCGTACGGGTTCGCTCACCTCGCCCTCCTTCAACGCAAAAGCGGCTTTCTCGAAGGCGGGCACCATCCGGCCGCGGCCAAAAGTACCCAGATCGCCATCCTCCTCGGGCGAATCGGAACACTCACCGGCCAATACGGAAAAATCCTCCCCGGAATCGATCCGTTTGGCAATCTCGCGAATGGCCTCTTCCACAGAGGACTCATCTTCAGGCTTCTCTATGCGCTTGAGGATATGGGAGGCGTGCAAGGTGGTTTCTCCGCGAAAGAGATCGGGGCGCTGTTCGTAATAATCGCGGACTTCTTGATCGGTGGGAGGCTCGCAGGCGGATTCCTCCTCCAGCAATTGGTTGAAATGACGCTGGGATATGATTTCCCTGCGAAGATCATCGGCATTGCGGATGGTCGGGTTGTTAGCTTGGGCAAAGGCGTTCTTCCCCCCATTCTGCTTCATCCAGCGCTTGGTCTCGCGCTTCACCTCCGCCTCGTCCACGGGAAAATTCCTCCGCTTGCTCTCCTGAGCCATGATGGCCTGATCGACCAAGCGATCCTTGGCCACGTCCATGGTGGCCAACCAGACCACTTCCCGCGGTTTGCCGGGCATGCCCTTGGCGACGTTTTCAAAAAGAGCCTCAGCCTGCCGCTCGATCGCCCAATCGGGTATTAGATGTTCGTTGACTTTGATTGCCATTTGCTTGGGTCGACTTTATTGCCCCACCATCCGAAAAAGCCAAGACGGAAGGTACGGAAATGAAAAAAAATCGCGGGACGAACAACCACTCAATTGCCCAAGCCTTTGCAGATTTTCGAACGCTTCGGAGGAGAAGACAGGGCAGGAAACGTCAATTGAGACTCAATTGAGTCTCAATAACGTTGACGACCGGCTTCCCCAAGTCATAGAAGAGTTTTGGTCTTAACTTACCGCACATGGCTAAACGCAAACAGAATAAGAAAGTAGAGGAAGCTTGGGATGGCTTTTCCACTTTCCTCACAAGCAAAGGGCTCCGGGTCACGGGTCAGCGCAGGGGAATATTCGATGCCCTCTTCGAGGAGGACGGCCATTTTACGGCCGAACAACTTCTCGACCATGCTCGCAACTTGGACGACACCGTGTCCCGCGCCACCGTCTACCGTAGCCTCCCCTTGCTCGTGGAAAGCGGGGTTGTTCGCGAGGTAGACGTCGGTCACGACAACAAGTTCTACACCGTCAACCTGAGCTCCGAAAACTTCAAGGCCCAGGTAGTGTGCTCGGATTGCGACACCATATACGAGGTAGACGCTCCCTTCATGGAATGGTACGGGAAAACGGTTTCCGAAAAGCTCGGGCTGGACGTTCAAGACCAGCGCCTGCAGGTTCGCGCGGAATGCACGCAATTCCAACACAGCGGATCTTGCGACAGAAACAAGTGATCGACGGACACCTTCCGGCGGCTTCGAAATAAATCACCCGAAAACCCAAGCGAAATGGCCATCGCGACAGCTTCCGCCCTCCCCTCCCCACTCATCTTTCGAAAGCAAGACGAGCCATCGCCGCTAAGCCCGGAACAAGAGGAAATCCTAAGGCTGAAGAAGGAGCGCAACGCAGTAATCCTTTGCCACAACTACCAAGTCGAGCCCAT
>CAWVZQ010000482.1:0-2749 GCA_963934405.1 uncultured Opitutales bacterium
TCATGGCGTCTCGAATTCTGTCCTCGTTTTCGGCATCAAGAGCCGAAGTCGCTTCGTCCAATACAAGAATAGGGGCGTTTTTCAGAAAGGCGCGGGCTAGGGCGATTCGTTGAAGCTGACCACCCGACAGACGACTACCATCCTCTCCCAAACGTTCCTCATAGCCGTGCCGAAACTCCTTTACGAATTCATCGGCATAAGCCAGCTCGCACACCTTTTCCACCTCCGAGTCAGTTTGCTCGGTTTGTCCCAGAAGGACGTTTTCTCGAACGGTGGCGTCAAACAGAAAGGGGCGTTGAGGAACAAGGGCCACCGAGTCTCGCAAGTCCTTTAAGCTGAATTCGCGCAAGTCGACCCCATCCAGCAGCACTTTTCCCTCGGAGGGATCGTGAAATCTCGGCAGCAAGCCCGCAAGCGTACTCTTTCCTGCGCCGCTAGGCCCAACGAGGGCTACGGTCTCACCCGCTTTCAGGGAAAGATTCAGATCCATGACTGCGGGGATGCCTTCAGGATCGCCGTCGCCATTTTCATAGCGAAAGGAAACCCCCTCGAAAGTTATCTCACCTCGTACCTCATTCATTTCCTTGGGGACGGATGGTGTAGCAACCGTCTCCGGAGCCTTGAGAATTTCTTCCAATCGATCCAACGAAGCCAAGGCCTGCTTGATCTGATTATGAATGCCGCCCAGTTTTTTAACTGGCTCGTAAGACATGTAGAGAGCCACGATCACGGGGATCACCATGTCCAAGTGAACACCTTTTTGTGAGGCCTGAAAGATTGCCGCCGAAACACCGACCGCGGTGATCACCTCGATGAGCGGGGTAAGCAAATTGGCGTATTTGACTACCTTCATGCGAGCTGTAAAAAAGTCCGCTGAAGACTCTCGAAAGCGAGTTAGCTCACGCTCTTCCAAGTTGAATGCTCTTACTTCGCGAGCGGCAGACAGGTTTTCGCTGAGAACTGCAGTCATGCTTCCTGCCTCTTCCTGCATGCGAAGAGCCCGTCTCATGAGCATGCTGCCAATCCTACGAACAGGAAAGACACAGAGAGGGATAACAACGAGTGAAAGAAGAATAAAGGCGAGATTCTCGTCTTTCAGGGCCATGAACACGAGGGCGGACATAGCACCGACAAAGGTCACGGGTTGCTTGACGATCTCGTTGCCTACCTGAAGCACAATTGCTTGGAGTTGGGCAGTGTCGCCCATAACTCGGCTAAGGAGATCCCCCTCGCGATTCCTCTGGTGAAAAGCCAAGGGGAGACGCTGTAGTTTGTCGAAAACTTGCAAGCGTATCTTTTCCAAGACCTTGACCCCGCAATAATTGATCAGGTAGACGTTGAAGTAGCCACTGACGCCCCGCATGGCAAAGACGGCGGGAAACCACCCAACGTACATGACCAAAGTCCATAGCCCGATTTCTGCGGTTTCGCCGCTGCGCGGAAAAATCTTGGGAAAAACCTGATCGATCATGTAGGGCAATCCGAACCCGCTAGCCGCGCCATAGATAATCCCACACAGCAAGGCGCCTACAAAAGGCAACCAATGCGGACGGAGAAACTTAAAATATGGGAGAAGTCGCTTCAAAAGAGGCCGGGGATTCTACCGCATTGCCATAAACCTAAAGGTCCACCTTGAGTGTTTTCTTTTCAGCCAAAGGAAGGGCTTGCACATTCTCGATCACCTTGCGGTCCGTTCCTTCGCCCACTTTCATCGTGTATTTGCCCTTGGCGAATACCTTCGGGCGAAAGTCCTTGCCATCTATTCGAAGGGTGTAGACGACGTCACCGCTTATCTCCTCCACCACCTGCACGACCTGATTGGCTTGATTAATCTTTAGAGAGGGAAGGTAAGCCACCGCTTCGCGACCATAGTTGTCGAGTTGGTTGAAAGTGAACGGCCAACCTGGATACGGCTTGGCGCTTTTGTTCGAGACGTCGACGTTGCGGGGCCAGCATACGAAGGTTACGTCGCGAGTCTTCTTGTCGATGCGTACGACACCGAATCCGGCAGCACGGGTACTCAGCCTGTCTCCGCCCTTTTCGGGAGTCGGGTTCGCCACCGCAATGGCCGTAAGCTTGTTGTCGAATCCGTCGACGTGATCCCCAAGGATGGGGTCCTGTCCAGCCTTGCGGTTCTTTCCCGGCTCCAGAGGCTTCCACCACCTCAAGTAAAGGTTCGCGATCGAGGGAACGCAGAAGGAATAAATCGAATCTCTCCACTCGTCTATTCCATGATGAAACACTGTGGCCAAGTGCTGATCACCGGCGAAATGGAAGGCGTAGGCTTTGCGCAAAGCTGCGATTGCCTTGTTGCGACCGGTCTGCGGCCAACCGTTGGAATCAAGGTCGGCATGCAAACGTCCGCCTATTCTCCCATGAATATGAGCCCCTCCGCAAAAGATGGTCTGGGAGAGTGCGACTTTCATGTCCGCATCGGTCCAGTCCCGTCCCCATTCGTCAAGAAACTTGAGCTGACGCTCGCCGAGAAGACGGGCTTGAGGAACGTCGACCGACTTGGGGTCGTAGTCAGGATTACGGATGTGATCCGGACGGGGGCCCTGCTTGGGAATCATGCCGGCCGGCCCGGTCTTGAACTTGCGATCCTCGATAATGGCAAAGCTTATACGCCCCCAATTAAGATGAGTGTAATAGGTTCCGATACCCCGCTCGATGGGCGTAGGGTCGTAAGGGTCGGGCAAATGGCTGGTTTGGGCCCGCTCTACCTCCTTGACGTATTCGACGGGCATGG
>CAWVZQ010000483.1:0-2749 GCA_963934405.1 uncultured Opitutales bacterium
CCCGTTGATCCGTAAGGAAAGCCACGCAGAAAAGCGAGTTGTTCATGAAAGCATCTGACCTTGTCGGAAAGGGGTAACATTTACCGACTTTCACTACTACTAATGAGTCCTTATCTGGTGCTCGAACTTCGACTGAACTAAAACTGTGCTTTTCCACGAGCAATCTTTCCTTTTCGTATTCCTGCCGGTAATCTTTGCGGGGCTGCTGATACTTCGGCGAATGGCGCCCAAGATAGCCTTGTGGTGGGCAATGGTCTGTTCCGTTTTCTTTTACGGTTTCCACGGATGGGAACACATCCCCCTCCTACTAGGTTCTATTGCCTTGAACTATGGACTCGGTCTAGCCATCGAGAAAAGAAAAGGTACGCCGACAAGCTCACGCCTTCTCGCCTTGGGCGTGACCGTAAATCTCATTTTTTTGGCCATTTTCAAGTATGCAGACTTTTTGCTAAGTAACTTAGCTTCCTTCACAGACTCTGCAGCAACAACTTCCGGCATTGCCCTGCCGCTGGCGATTTCTTTTTTTACTTTTCAACAAATCGCCTACCTCGTCGACCTGCGTAAGGAGAAGATTTCCACTCCCACCTTCGGGAGCTACTGTCTATTTGTGACTTTCTTCCCGCAACTCATCGCGGGCCCGATCGTACGCTGTCAGCGCATCATGCCCCAAATAGTCAAGGGTACTTTAGGTCAGTTCTCGAGAGAAACTCTTTGGGCGGGTCTATGCCTTTTCTCCCTCGGCTTGTTCAAAAAAACTTGCCTAGCGGATGGAATTCGACCACTCGCCGACAAAGTTTTCGCAGCAGCCCAAGATGGTACTATTCTATCCCTTGCAGAAGCTTGGACTGGGGCTACCGCCTTCGGTCTGCAAATCTACTTCGATTTTTCCGCCTACTCAGAAATGGCTCTAGGAATCGGACTCCTCTTCGGCCTCCGTCTGCCTCTAAACTTCAACTCGCCCTACAAGGCAACAAACATCATCGACTTTTGGCGCTGCTGGCACATCACCCTCTCGGAATTTCTCCGCGATTACCTCTACAAACCACTCGGCGGCAATCGTTCAGGAATGACCCGAGGCATCGTAAATATCTTCATAGTCATGGCCTTGGGCGGACTCTGGCACGGGGCAGCCTGGACCTTTATGGCATGGGGCATTATGCACGGCATCCTCATCGGAAGCAATCACCTCCTGCGGGCATGGCGAGGTATGCCCAACCAAGGCAAGCCGGACTCACTTGCCAAGACTTGGCTATTCCGCCTCATGACCTTCGCTTGCGTTACACTCGCCTGGGTCTTTTTCCGCAGCCAAGAATTCGGGCAGGCCTTCGAGATGCTGGAGTCAATGCTGGGTCTCAATGGCATAGATCTTCCCCGTTCATTCGGAAATTTGGAGCAAGGCGCATCCCTAAGGTCCGGTGGTTTGCTACCCCACCAAGTCGCCGACATCACCCTACTGCCCTTACTTCCAGTCCTGCTCGGCATCGTATGGTTCACCCCCAATGCTATGCAGTTGCTTAAAATCGACTGCGACGAAAACATTTCCGTACCTCTTCCATCGGCCAAGATCACCTTCCTGTGCGGAATCCTCTTGTTCTTCGGCTTAAAGGTTTCCTTCGAGACGATTACACACGACTTCCTTTACTTCCGTTTTTGAACATGTCCACTCAATCCAAGCTGCTTCCCGCCTTCGCCGCAGGTTTCCTCGCCGCGGGGCTTGCTTGGGCGGGCGTACTCGAGTTCATCAGCGACAAACCTGTGCCCAACGCAGTTTTTGTTCAATCAATTCTTGATTTAAAGACCCAGGCGCTAAGAAAAATAAAAGCGAAAACAAAGATGATTATCGTCGGTGGCTCCAGTGTCGCATTCGGAATTGATTCCGAAGAAATCCAAAAGTCGTCAGGGATGGAAGTCGTTAATTTTGGATGTGTAGCTGGTCTTGGTCCTGAAATGATTCTCGAACCCCTCAAGCCAAGTCTCTCCGAAGGGGACATAGTCTTGCTGTGTTGGGAATATGGCCTTTACCGATTCGACAGGACCGACACCAATATATCTTACCTGAACCTCTTGTTTGGGCAACAGTCCACTCTTCGCCAAACCTATCCATTGGAAGATAAACTGAAGCTCAAGATGACAATTCCTGCCTCACATGTCAGAGAATCGTTCGCACATGCATTGAACCCTTATGGAAATCTGGATCATTACAGGTGCGTTTGGAATTTCGACTCGAGAGGAAACCATCGATCAAACCAAGAACAAATCATTACGGAAAATGAGCTCAAAAAGCACCCGCTAGGTTCCTTGCTAACCGAAACCGTGATAACAAAAGACGTTAATGAAATCTTGTCCGAGTTCGTTCGATACTGCCGTGAAAGAGAGGTGAAAGTACTGGCCTCTTGGCCGAACACGTTCGCCCATCCGAACTATTTCGACAACCCGACGGTCAAAGCAAATTTCGCATTAATAACGAACTACTGGAAGAGCCTCGAAGTTCCCGTTGTAGGTAAGCCCAGCGACGCTATGCTTGCTGCTGAATTCTTCCATGACACCTACTATCACCTGAACTCAAAAGGTGTCGCCGTCCGTACTTCCACACTAATAAAGAACTTGAAACCGTGGTTGGCTAAATGAGTCAGTCTTTTCTTTTTGAAATCTAACTACTTTCAGAAAGAAAACTCGGCTTGGACTAGCCTATGGTCGGAGGCCGTGGGAGCATTTGGGCCATCTTGCACGATACCGGTATTTGGTACGA
>CAWVZQ010000484.1:0-2748 GCA_963934405.1 uncultured Opitutales bacterium
GGCGACTTTCGCTACTCCCTCCTTCCAAATACGTTGGATCCGGTTTGGGGAATCCGAATCGATCCCGCCCACCCGAACGGGAGTACGTCGTTTGAAAATTTCCGCCAAGTCGACTCGGCTACATGGAGTGCTTTTCTAGAGATGCTTTGGGATTAAACAGTAGAGCTGTCCTAGCTAAGACTACTATCAAAGAACCCTACCCTTAAACCAAAGGCTGAAAATTCTGGAAAAGGTGGCGGAAAGCCAAAATCGGAAAAAGAATCGCCCCCTCGCCTGAACCATAAGTTTTTCGTTGGAATTCTCGACACTTTCGGGGAAGAGCATCTGGAATACCTCACCGAACCCGTACAAGCGGTCTGGTCGGAATTCGTAACCTTCACCGCCAGGGGTTGGACACGAAATGAAAGTTCGGGACCAAGACGATCACCTTGGGCGTCCTCAAGAAACTGCACAAGCTTTGTAGCGTGAGAAACGAGTCCGCTCCCCATGCCGCCGAATTGCTTCGAGTGGCTACGGAAATGAGGTGGATGACTGATTTGAGCCCAAGTCGGAGGAAACGACCGATTCCGTGGAGGACAATGTATAGGGCCGACGTGGCTCGAAATTTCCGTTGGTGAAGGATATGGAAGGTCATTAAGTAAAAGCCGCCCTGCAGCACAGGGCCGAAGAGGTATGCGAACATTTGTTGCCGGGCGGTCGTGTCAAGAACGGCCAATATAAGATCGGTTCGATCTCGGTCGAGAAGGGTGATTCCCTGGTGATCGGTCTTCGCGGCGAAGATCTGATCGGATCCAGGATAAGCTTTTCTATTGGGCGGAATATGTCCTTATTCACTTGCTTGGTTTTTATGTTGTCTAATACATTGTTCTGGGTGAAATATTTAACTCTCTCTTACGCTCCATCCATTTTTAGCAAACCCGCGACTCCTTTGGTATGAAACCATTTCCCACCCTCCTCCTTCCGCTCCTCGGGGGTCGGTCGGTTGGGCTGTTGGCGTTGGGTGTGGTTTGGTCGGCGGAACCGTTCCCATGAAGTCCGCCGCAGTCGTCAATAGATTTAGCCTACAGCATAACAATGGAGTGTTAGGTTGGTACGGATTTGTTGTCTGGCCAAAACCGAATCATGAAAATGAACAAATGAGCCTTGGCCAATGATGGAACTTTTTGACAAATTGAAGAAATCGATCATTTCCGTGTTGCTAGGAGTCGCTATCCTTACGCCCCTGCGTGCGACCACTTGGACAAGTGTGAACAATGAACAGAGCATAGGTTCTTTTTTCGGCATAGCCGCAGGGCCAACTACAACCGTGGCTTGCGGCATCAATGGATTGGTAGCCGTTCGCGACCATGCCAGCGGGAACTGGACGACTGCTCTAACGGGTGGAGACCCTGACTTTCGAGATGCTATCTACAAGAACGCTCAATTTATAATAATTGGCGAGGGGGGAATGATTAAGACAAGCCCCGATGGATATAATTGGACGAGCAGAAACTCTGGCACCTCAAAAGAGCTGAGGGCCATTCTTTGGGACGGGACTCGCTTACTCGTTGCCGGTCAAAGCGGTACCCTGCTTACCAGTTCGGATGGCGTGACATGGAACTCCATAAACACGGGCAGTTCCCACTTTTTCAATGCGCTGGCCTATTCGGGTAGCACCTATCTTGCCGTAGGTGGATATGGGATGATCATTAGTGGAGATGGCCTTAATTGGAAACAACCATCCGCCCCTCCTTCCCCCTCTTTTTCTTTTGAATGCGCCACTTGGAACGGAAGCAAGTTCCTGGCAGGCGGACTCAGTAACAAGATATACGAAAGCGCCGATGGCGAAACTTGGACCTTAAATCACACCCATTCGCTTGGTTATGCTGAATCCATGATAACCGTAAGCGGTACCACCTACGTCGTGGGCGGCAACGGCTTCATTTTAGAAACGAATGGAACAAGCTACCTTAATTCTTTTCCGAACCCCAATGGGCGTGAGTACTTCATGGATGTCACCTATACTGGTTCGGAAATTTTGGTGGCGGGTTTCAACCATAATGTTTTCAAAAGTGGTTCAATCACCCCTCCGACCCAAACGTTCGTTCACTTTGCAACTACCGCAGCCAGTTTTACGGAAGGAAGCGGGGCGACCAAGGTCAATGTGTCGAGAACCGGCATCACGGATTCCACCTTCACCGTGGACTACAATTTCGTGGATAGCACGGCCCTTAATGAAATAGACTTTGCGGGCTCTGCGGGAAGCTTGCAATTTTCTTCCGGAGAAACCGTCCAGGAAGTTCTCTTCGACATCCTTGACAACACTGTTGAAAATGCGTCGAAGGAATTCACGATTATTCTTTCAAATACAACGAATGGGGCAGTCTTGGGAAGTAACCTGATTCAGACAGTCACGATTGCGGATGACGAAGGAACACTCGGTATTGATGAGGCAATCTATGGGTCGGAAAACGTCTCGGTTGACGTAAAGACCCTGCTCGAGTCCTGGATCACGGACAATAAGCTTCAGGTTTCAATTTCCAATGGAAATATGGGTGGCGATCCGGAATTCGGAAAGGTAAAGACGCTCAACCTGAAGTACCGATGGCAAGGTTCGCTCTACGAAAATGAAGTAAGGGAAGGTGGATTCTTGGATATTCCGAATCCAAACGACACAAAGATACACCTTGCAGACCATAACGCGTCCGTTCTGGTCGCGACCAATGCGGGTAAGGTTTTGGGACGCGCCGAGGTCGTGGCGACGCCGGG
>CAWVZQ010000485.1:0-2747 GCA_963934405.1 uncultured Opitutales bacterium
AAAGGACCTGATGGCGAATCCTCTGATTTCACCAAAGAACTAATCTCTCCCGAGAGCATTGATCTGGACAACCTGCCGGTACACGAACCAGGTAATTGGTAGGTATTGAAAGCAAATTTCAAAATATTATTTCAAATGGCTAATTCAAAACGATTCACAACTAAACGGCGTTCGGGTTTTACTCTCATCGAGTTACTCGTTGTAATCACCATAATCGGCATACTTGCGGGGATAATGTTCAATAGCGGACTGTTTTCCTTTCTAAAGTCTGCAGAGGTAAAGAAAACTAAATCTATCTTCCGTGCTTGGGTTACTCAGATCTATCAGTACAAGGAAACCTACAAGCATTTTCCCCCAGTGCTGCTACAGAATAAAGAGGGAGAACCCTTGGAGATCGGTCAAGAGTATCAGGAAGATCATGATCGTTTTCTTGCCGCACTCAAGGGAAGGGAGTGGGATCGTACGAATAACTCATGGATTCCCTTGGATCAATACAGGGACGAGAACAAGCGTTCTCGTGAGTTTCATTCCTTCGGCGAAGATGAATTTGGCAAAAATGGTTTTCTTGTGGATGCTTGGGGAGGGGATAGAATATTCATCGTGGTTGATCGCGATGGCGATGGTCTCATTGAGCTTGAGGCTACCGCGTTTAATGATCTAAAGGATGCTCTTATTCTGGAGTATGATTCCCAGATTGTAGAGAATGCGGGAGATAAGTTGAAGTTCATCCACGAAAAAGTCGGAATTTATATCTTGAACGACGGCGGTGATAGCGAGAATGTGTTCTCTTGGAATATCGAAAAATACCTCGATCAAGAATGATTTTTCCCCCTAAATACTGCCCTTCTCTGAAAGAACGTCGGTCGGGCTTCACTCTGCTCGAGCTGCTCGTCGTTATTTCCGTAATGGCTTTAATGATGGGGTTCATTGGATTCAGCTTGCTTGGAGGAGGAGGTTCTTCACTGGACGCCGCTCAGCGAGAAATGGTGAGTCTTGTCCAGCAGACTCGGATGCAAGCCACTCTTTCCGGGCGAGAGACCCGCCTCATCGTTCATGACGATCCGGCAGTACCGGAGAAATTTCATCGTTACCTTGAGATCGTAGTCGAAGACGCTAACGTTACTGGTGCTTGGAGACCGCTTGGCCAAGGGACGCTTCTTCCCGAAGGAGCTTATATCGTTCCTGATGAGGAACGCTTCGGCGTTAGTGTGGAGAGTTCCTCCGATGATATTTGGCCAAGCGAGGCTTACACCATCTGGAGTGGGGATGCCACCGAGGATTTTCTCCTCGGTTCGATAAGAAAGGGAGTGCGCGAGGAAAATGGTCCCGATGCCGTGAATTTCCGTTTTCTGGCATTCGATGGTGAGGGGAAGGTCAATTGTTCTACCACTCCCGGTCCAGCTGGTACCTCCCCTCCGCCAATGATAGTGCTTGCCATGGGAAATCCCAATCCGCCCAATACGGGAAAAGCAATTCGCTTCGATAACCCAAACGACATTTCGGGTGTACTTCTGCGCCGATATGGCGGATTTGCTGTTTTGGATTACGATGATATCGCAAATTGATCGTGAACGACTTACCTAGCCAACATCCGGGAAACCGAAGCAACTGTGGTTTCACTTTGCTGGAAGTGATCATTGCCTTGTCCGTGTTTGGCTTTCTAATTGGTGGACTATTGGCCTTACTTCCATGGGGAGTTGAGGGTGCGGGCAACGTGCGTGACCGGAATGTGGCCTATGGAATGACTGATGCTGTTCAAGTCGAACTAGAGCTCATGGGCTTCGGGTTGGTCGAAACGCTTACCGATGAAGATCGGATAATTGAGCTCGTTGCACCTTCTGATGGTCGTGAAGTTCGCTGGGAACCAAACTCCAATCAAATTTCCGAATTCCCCATAGCTAAATTCCAACTGGACGAATTGGATAAGGAGTTGCCGGCAGGTCAGCGTTATTTCCTGATTCGGTGTAGTCAGTTTCCGGAGGATAATCGGCACGAGCACGACCCCAGCAACGGGTATCTAGGTTTACAGGTTGACGTGCAGTGGCCTTACAAGACGCTTGATGCCGAAGATGGAGTCGAGGAACGGATTCGTTCTCATTTCCATTTCCCCTTGGCCATCACTCGTTGATAGATGGGTGATGGCTCGAAGGTGACCGCATGGGTGGCGGCTTCGCGACCTCGCACATTGGTTGCCTCATTAAACCCGGTTTGTATCGGAGCTAGTCTTGCGTTGCGGGATGTCGACGAGATTTCCTGGACATTAGTCGGCCTTTGCTTGGCTTTCGCCATGTTCATGCAAGTTGGGGCCAATTTCGCCAACGACTATTATGATTTCGTCAAAGGCGCCGATGACGAACGTCGATTGGGACCGGCTCGATCGGTTGCTTCGGGCGTCGTGTCTCCAACCGTCATGCGGATGGCTGCGTTTGGTACTCTTTCCTTTGGTTTTGCTCTCGGCTTGTTCCTGATGGAGTTTTCAGGTGCGGGGTGGCCTCTGCTTTTGGTTGGAGTGGCTAGTGTCTTTTGCGCCTTGGCTTATACCGCTGGTCCTTGGCCTTTGGCTTATCTTGGGCTGGGTGACGTGTTCGTGGTGCTTTTCTTTGGCCTGGTTGCTACGGGAGTCACTCACCACGTACTGGTTCACAAGGCTGGGCTTGATTGGATTCCCGTATGGTGGGCCGGCCTTTCTGTGGGATTGATTATCAATAATCTGTTGGTGGTAAACAATCATCGCGACGCCGATGAAG
>CAWVZQ010000486.1:0-2747 GCA_963934405.1 uncultured Opitutales bacterium
TCTGCAAAGTCGTCGCCTCCACCGAGGCACGCCTAAGCAACGAAAGCTTCACCGCCAAGGCTCCACCCGAAGTGATCGAGGGAGCCCGCCGTCAACTCGCTGAAAGTCAAGCCAAGCTCCGAGAGAACCAGACAGCCCTCAAAGCTCTCGGCTAATTGGCGTTCAGGCAATTTCCGAACAAAATCGTTGGTAGATTCGGAAGGAGTATACGATTGTCGATGCCATGGGCAACTTCCCAAAACTGCAAGAAATTCGGGCAACTCTTGCTTCCGGTTTTCTGCTCTTGCTGTCTTTCGGTGCCTATGGGATAGCCATCGTAACTTTCCTGTTCGTGTTCGACGACACGGAACTTGTAGACAAGTACGTCATGGTGGTTCCCTACTCCATCCGCATCGGTATGTACACAAATGCCTTGGGAACCTTGGCGGCCTTCGCCGGTTTCTTCCTGAAAGACGAGAAAAAACTTCCCTGCGGCATCCTGATCGTCTTCAATTCCGACATTCGGGTGATGACATTGCCCGCCACCTGCAGAGCGCCTTCCTGAACCTGCAGGAAGGATATCGAGTTTTGAAGATTTTCGCCCACTCGCTCGACGCGAGTCAATCGCGATTGCAACTTCGACGCCACCGACAATCCGCCCGCATCTTCGGCAGGACTGCCGATGCGGTTTCCCGAAGACAGCCTGCCGAAGCTCTTGCGCAGGGCGGCGTTGGCCGCCGAGAGCTGGAAGCTCGCGGTAGTCGCGGAGGTGTTCGTGTTTACAGTTAACGGCATAGCGAAATAAGCACGCGTGGGCGAACTTCTCTCTCTGTAAAGTCGGAAACGTTTCAAAGAACTTTAGTTTTAAATTGCACTTTATCCTTACGCTCCAAGCCCAATCCCGTTTCAGGAGAAACTGCTCCATTCCTGAATAGCTTGGAAGAGCAAGCATTCCGGCTTGCCCCGGGGGCGATGCGCTTTCTTCCTGTAAGAGATGAAATCAGGCGCATTCCGTTTACTTGCCTTTGGCGTCTCCCTCTTGCTGGCAGGATGTGGGGGCGAGAATAAAACTTCCGACAAACAGGAAAGCGACAAACAGGAGAAAAGAAAGAGCGAGGAGGCTACCAAGCCAGGTATAGTCAGGAAACAGTTTTCCGACGAGGAAATCGAGAAACTTGCCGGCGAGGCGAATGTTCTGCTCGAAAAGGGACAGTATCAACGGGCCCAAGTGAAGATGTCTGAAGCCTACGGGGCGTTCAACAACCGTACCGAGAAAGACGAGGCCATGCTCGTTTTCTTCCTCAAGAGTTTCTGCAAAACTTCAGATGCTTTGCAGGAGAACGACAAGGCGATCCAATACGCCGAAGAGGTGCTGGCCCATGCCCTGTCCGATGAGGACAGGATCTTCGCGTATGGAAAAATCGGCTCGGCAAACAGCCGAAAGGGCGAATACGACAAGGCCGTCGCAAACCACGAAAAGGCACTGGAGCTTGGAATGGAGACACTCGGTTCCAAGCATAACGAAGTCGCCTTGAGCTACCACAACATCGGCTCCGTCTGCCTGAAGAAGGGAGAATACGACACCGCCATCGCCTACCACGAGCAAGCCGTGAGGATCTGGCTGGAAGCACTCGGACCAGACCATCCTCGAATAGCCTCCGCCTACCACGGCACGGGCGCGGCCTACGCCGGAAAGGGAGCGTTCGGCAGGGCAATAGCCAACTACGATGCGGCTCTGGAGATCTGGCTGAAGAAATTCGGCGCAGACCATCCAGACGTCGCAACGTGCTGCAACAACCTTGGCTTGGCCCATGACAACGACGAGGATCACGCCAAGGCTATCGAATACCACGAAAAAGCCTTGGCGATCAGGCTGAAAACCCAAGGTGCCGAGCATCCCGAAGTAGCCGCCAGTTACAACAACTTGGGCTCCGCCCACGACAACAACGAAGAGTACGACAAGGCCATCGACTACCACGGAAAAGCCTTGGCGATCTGGCTGAAGACCGTTGGACCCGAGCACCCGTCGGTAGCCACGACCTACAACAACGGCGCCGGAGCCTACTCCCGCAAGGGCGACTATGACAAGGCCGTGAACTACTACGAGAAGTGTCTAGCAATCGAGCTGAAGACACTCGGCACCACCCATCCCGACCTGGCTACAACCTACAACAACCTGGGCTCCGCCTACGAAAAAAAAGGCGTTCCGGACAAGGCCATCGGGTACTACGAGAAGTGCCTCGCGATCGAGCTCAATACCCTTCCTCCAGACCACCCGGACCTCGCCGACAGTCACTACAACGTCGGCAAGACCTACGCCAAAAAGGCTAAAAAGGCAAAAGCCTTGGAACACTTGGAAAGAGCTAAGGACATCTGGTTCAAGAAACGAGGTCCGAAAGACCCCTACGTCAAAAACGCTCAAGCCATGATCGACGGCCTAAAGTAATGTTTTTCAGAGCATTCTGACTTGCCCTCATGGCATTGAGGTTTCTAGCTTCCGAAGATGACCATCCGCGTGCTTCCTTTCCTTTTGCTCGCCGCCTCCATTGCCGCGACAAGCTTTCTCAACGCCAAAGCCAAGGAACCCAGCTTCGTTCTCATTCTCGTGGACGACCTCGGGTACATGGACATAGGAGCATACAACCCGAAGTGCTTCTACGACACGCCGAACGTAGACGCTCTTGCAAAGTCCGGAATGAAGTTCACGGATGGATATGCCGCCAATCCGGTATGTTCCCCTACCCGATTCGGCATACAGACCGGGCGCT
>CAWVZQ010000487.1:0-2740 GCA_963934405.1 uncultured Opitutales bacterium
GCTGTAATCTATACCAATCCTGAAGTCGCCGTGGTCGGACTGACCAAGGAGCAGGCTGAGGAACGCGGACTTAAAGTGACTACGGGAAAAATCCCGATGGGCATTAACGCCCGTTACCTGGCGGAGCATCCCGGCGAATCGGGTTTATGCAAGGTCGTGGTGGAGGAGGGGACGCGCCGTCTTCTTGGTGTTCATATGATAGGCGGTGCTTGTTCCGAAATGATTTTCGGCGCTGCCGTTATGCTCGAAACGGAGCTTCGCGAGAAAGAAATCGAAGAGATCGTGTTCCCGCACCCGACCGCCTCCGAAATAATCAAGGACGTGTTCATGGCAGTTCGTTGAAGCCTTGTTCGTCTCCATTTCTTTCAATTTACCTTTATTTTACTGAAGCCATTTGAATTATGCCTAAGTCACAAATCGTCGAACCGCAAAAAGAACGGAAGTCAGGCAAATTGACCTGTCCTGATATTCCTCTTAACCAATATTCCGGAACCGTTGAGGATGAGCTGGAACGCTACGGGCCCGAAGCTCTCGTTGGTATTTACGAGGATATGTTTCTCATTCGAGAGTTCGAGAACATGCTGCAGGAGATCAAGACGCAGGGAATCTATCAGGGAATCGAATACGATCACAAGGGCCCCGCGCACTTGTCCATCGGGCAAGAAGCCGCAGCCGTCGGTCAGGCTTTTCTGCTGAGGCCTGACGACCATGTCTTCGGTTCGCACCGCTCGCATGGTGAGATTCTCGCCAAGGGAGCATCAGCTATTCGTAAAATCGACGATGCCGAATTGCAGGCAGTGATGGAAGACTTTCTCGGTGGAGATTGCCTGAGGGTCGTAGAAAAGGAAACCTCGGGAGGCAGCGTAAAGGACTTGGCTCGGGATTTTCTTCTCTACGGAGCCTTGGCGGAAATTTTTGCACGAGCTTCCGGGTTCAATCGTGGCCTTGGTGGTTCCATGCATGCCTTCTTTACTCCTTTCGGGATTTTTCCCAACAATGCGATCGTGGGCGGGTCGGCCGACATCGCAACTGGTTCCGCCTTGTTCAAGAAAGTCAATCGCAAGAATGGTCTTGTGATTGCCAATATCGGTGATGCCTCCATGGGTTGCGGACCCACATGGGAAGCTATGAATTTTGCCGGCATGAGGCAGTTTCATGAGCTTTGGGATGAATCCTTGAGAGGGGGATTGCCAATCATCTTCAACTTCATGAACAATTTTTATGGCATGGGTGGCCAGACTGCGGGCGAGACCATGGCATTCGACATGCTTTCCCGAGTGGGCGCAGGCGTGAACCCGGATGCCATGCACTCCGAGCGCGTGGATGGTTACAATCCGCTTGCGGTTGTCGATGCAATCAAGCGCAAGCGAGAGGTGTTGGAGAAGGGAGACGGTCCGGTACTCCTTGAAACAATTACCTATCGATTTTCCGGGCACTCTCCCTCGGATGCGTCTTCTTACCGGATGAAGGAGGAGATCGAGTCGTGGCAATCCGTCGATCCACTGGACAGTTTTGCCGCCGAGTTGAAAAGGGTTGGTGTACTTGACGACGGGGCTCGTGATGCCTTGATCGAGAAAACGAGAACGGCCATGGGCAAGGCCTGTCGACTTGCTACGGACTTGGAGCTATCTCCGCGTATTCCATCAGAGAAAATCGGAGACCTCATGTTTTCCAATCGTCGTTGCGAGAGTTATGACGAATCGCGAGAGCCGGAGCTCCTTCTTGCCCATGACGAAAACCCGCGCGTCCAAGCCCTCGCCAAAAAGTCTCGGGCTGGAATCGTTGATGGAAAACCTGTTTCAAAAAACAAGGTCTTTCAATATCGCGACGCCATTTTTGAAGCCGCGCTTCATAGGTTTGAAAATGACGCTACCTTAGTTGCTTATGGTGAAGAGAATCGAGACTGGGGTGGAGCTTTTGCTTGTTACCGCGGTCTTACCGAGTCCTTGCCCTATCACCGCCTGTTCAACTCTCCTATTTCCGAAGCTGCGATCGTGGGAACTGCAGTCGGTTATGCCCTAGAAGGTGGTCGAGCCTTGGTCGAGTTGATGTATTGCGACTTCATGGGCCGAGCTGGCGACGAGATTTTTAACCAGCTTGCCAAGTGGCAGAGCATGAGCGCCGGTATTCTCGAGATGCCCGTGGTCTTGCGGGTTTCTGTTGGTTCTAAATACGGTGCCCAGCATTCGCAGGACTGGTGCGCCATCGTGAGTCATATTCCGGGATTGAAGGTTGTTTTCCCTTCTACTCCTTATGACGCCAAGGGGCTTTTGAATACAGCCTTGGCCGGAAGCGATCCGGTTATTTTCTTCGAGAGTCAGCGCCTGTACGATATTGGCGAACTTTTCGAGCCAGAGGTCCCCGCTGATTACTACGAGATACCCATGGGGCCTCCCGCCAAGCGTCGTTCGGGCACCGACCTTACGATGATTACCGTTGGCGCCACCCTCTATCGAGCACTCGAAGCCGCCGACCAATTGCAGGAACGTCATGGCATGAGTTGCGATGTCTTTGATTGTCGCTCCATCAATCCACTCGACTACGAACCATTGGTGGAATCGGTTAAGAGGACGGGCAGGGTCGTTCTTTCTTCCGACGCCTGTGAGCGAGGTTCAGTCATGCAGGATATTGCCAACAACTTGAGTCAGCTCGCTTTCGATTACTTGGACGCCCCACCCGTGGTAGTCGGATCCCGAAACTGGATTACTCCCGGAGCCGAGGTGGAGGAAGATTTCTTCCC
>CAWVZQ010000488.1:0-2737 GCA_963934405.1 uncultured Opitutales bacterium
ACGCGGTTGGCGAGGTCTATGCCTCCGGCTCCGCTAGTGGTGTTGGCTCCCAACGTAGTCCCTTGGGGACCTGAAGCGACTGGAGCACGGGAAAGACCCGGGATGCCGGGGACTTGGGCAAAGGAAGAGGAAACGGCAAGCACGGATGCCGAAACGAAGGACAAGAGCGTTTTCATGGGCAATGGTATGATTATAGTCTGTAAGGTTAGAATTCTAAGCTAGGGACCTATGACAGTTAGTTTTGATTCTATCGTCAAGAGTGAAAATAGCCTGCGCGAAGGCCGCAAAATCATTCGTGGTTTTTCCTTGGTGCAACAATCCCTGCCATGGCAAGAAGGTAACCGACCGACGATCCGGCCGGAACGAAGGCATCCTGCAAATCAAAGGAAAGCGGAGTGCCACGACGGGCAAAGTGGTTTTGCCATCAATGACAAAAACGGGGCGCGAAGGTACTCTCGGTCTCTAGAGGAAACCTTTTAGAGAAGCTTGTTGTTTTTCTTTTGCCGCGGCTTTGGCTTGATTGGGCGTTTACCGCCTTGGTTGATGCGAATATTGACGTTGCCCTCAAGTGCCTCAAGGCGTTCGAGCATGCCCTCGGGCAAGGCGTTTCGTTCGGCATCCGTATTTACGGGGCCTTCGAAAAGCACTTCGCCATCGGGAGAGGTCGCCTTGAAGCGCTTTTTTCCGTCTTCGGAACTATACTCGAAGGAACCTTCGTCATCGATGCTAACGACCTTTGTGTGAGCCGTCCCGGAGACGGAAGACCAAGAGGAAGAGGCGCCACGACGACGAGCGTCTCGAAGAATTTCATTCACGTTGGGGACAGTCCCGAAATCTAGATCGATGTCGAAATTGAAATCGAGTTCGGGGACGGCGCCTTCGTCACGAGCTTTGTCTCGCTCCATGGGGCTGAGCTTGCCGTCGCCATCGGCATCGAATTGTTCGAGCAGTTTGGGATCGGAAAAATCAAGGTTCGGGGCAAACCCATGGAAACCGCGGCGACCAAGCAAGTCCCGTTGCCCGGCTATCTGCTTGCGGATACGTTCGTTGAGGTCACGGGCGTCAGGGATAATGAACCCGCCACCTCTTAAATCGTTGCCAAGAATTCGCGGGGCCGAAAGCCCTCGAGCCTGAGCTTTCGATACCTGCTTGCTGCCGAGTTTGGCCTTAAGGACCTTCTCCTTGCCACCACGCAGGATGGTTAAAGAAACCTGTTGATTTGCCTCGCGTGAGCGCACGAGCTCTAGAAGTTGTTCCTGATTGACGAGTATTTGGTCGTCGAGCTTCTTCAGAACGTCGTACTGCTCCAAGCCGGCTTTCTCGGCAGGGCTTCCAGGACTGACTTGTTCGACGGACAAGTAAAGGTTGCCCGACAACCCAAGTTGGCGACTGACCACAGGTGAAAGTTTGGTCGCGTAAACGCCTAGGAACGTTGCCTTGGCGGGAGAAACCTTGACGCCGGCGCGGGCCTTTGATTGGGCCTTGCTGCCCGGTTCGGCAGAGAGCCACCCGCAGGATAGGATGAGAGAGAGAAGGAACGGGAGTGTTTTCATGATGGTTGGGAGAGCTGTGGTTATTCTTTGCTTCAATAAAGTTCCAGTCCGATGAGGACGACTTCCTGCCGAGGAACTGAGGAACGGATGAGAGTGTTGGTCTCGGGGTTTCGCCAAATGGTTTCGTCCAAGTAGCGATAACGGTACCGACGAGCGGGACTCAAGCCCGGTCGTTCGATGATTCCTTCGTCGGAAACGTCGAGGAGAATCTCTTTGACCTGCGGACCACCCCAACCTGATTCGGACATAGCGGCGAATTCGACGGCGGAAACTCCGTGAAGGGGGCTGAGGTCTGCCTCGTCCGCGAACTCCGGTTTCGCCGGAAGCGATTCCGTGGAGGCGATTGAGGGAGATGCCGCAGACGATGTTTTTTTCTGAAACACGGGATAAGCGACGTATAGGGCGAGGGCGACCAATGCGGCGACTGCGGAAATGGGGAAGGTGAACGCACGCAAAAATGGGACGACTTTACCTCTTTCGGCAGGCAACGGGCCGGTTGCTTCCTCCTCCAATTCGGGTAAGCGCCTGACCGCAAGGTTTCCCGATTCGCCCAGCGCTTTTTCTAGACGCACCTCGAAAGCTTTCGACGGCTTGGCAGGGCGGAAGGAGCGAAGTTCCTTTTCCAGTTCTTCGAATTCGTTCACTTCAAATCCTCCCCGCGAGGTTCCGACAACAGCTCGGGAACCGACTTTTTGAGCTTACTCATGGCATAACGATAGCGGGATGCCGCCGTGTTAAGCGAAATGCCAAGCGTCTTGGAAATTTCGTCGAAGGTTTGTTCTCCCCATATTTTGAGGGTAAGCACTTCCTTCTGCTCGGCCGGCAAAAGGCGAACTGCCTCCAAGAGGGCGTCCCGCCGTTCGTTGCGTTCCATGGAGCGGTCGAACCACGCATTCTTGTCCATGTCTGCGGCCACGTTGTCCTCGCGGATGACGCGTCGATCCAAGCTGCGCGCCCAGTCGATGGCTAATCGGCGAATAGCCCGATAAACCAAGCCGGGAGGAACTTCGCCCGTATGACCATAAAGGCGCCACATCCGAACGAAAGCTTCTTGCAAGAGATCCTCGGCATCGGCGGAATTGCGAGCCTGTTGCCGGGCAAACATGAGGAGCTTTGCCCCGTGACGGGCAAACCAGGATTTCCATATGGGCTCGGTGTGCATGGCGTTGATCGACAAAACGATC
>CAWVZQ010000489.1:0-2729 GCA_963934405.1 uncultured Opitutales bacterium
CAGGATTTGAATGCCAAGTCAACAATACCTACCACGACCCCAAGAAAACCGCGAGCATCTATGGCGTGAAGGACAATCTTACGGCACCTGCTCAAGATGACGAGTGGTTCCAAGTTTACATCAAGGTCGACGGGAAGAAAGTTGTGACTAAAGTCAACGGAAAGACCGTCGTCGAGTGGGAACAACCTGCAGATGCAAAGTCCGGAGAAAATTTCGAGCGAGTTCTCGGCGAAGGCACGTTCGCGCTGCAAGGACACGATCCCGGAAGCACGGTCCTCTTTCGCAACATACGCGTCAAGCGACTGCCCTAACAATCGGGAAAAAAGCAATTCGCGGAATGTAGAAGGAGCGACCAAGGTCGTCCCTCCATCGGTTATCGCGTAATCACGTAAAATCGCCGCCATTTGCAATGGTGGGGTTATCGAGTTATTGTCGTATCCGTAAGAAATAAAGATGTTTCTCCGATATACCTTGAAAGGATGAGAAAATGAGTAAAACCGACATGATGGAAACCCATGCGATCTCCGCCGGAGAAGCAAAACCGATAGCGAAAACACCACGAACGGACCAACGCGACATCCAACCTGAAGACCATGAATGGTTTCGCTACGTCACTTCTCTTTCCCCACAAGGCGAAAACGGTGCATTCCTCACGCCGGACGAATTGCTGGACGTGAACATAGCGTTTGATCGCCTGCAAAGTTCCAATGGCGGCACACCCCGGAAACCAAGTGACGGGAAAACAGTTGCCGATGACGATGACGAAGAAATCAAGAAACAGATGTCCACCGCCTTTCGTCGAGCATTCGAGATGGTCAACCGCCAACAGCATGATTCTCCAAGCGAGGATGTGGACACACTCCTTTCGGTTGCAGGCGCTTCCCAAACTCTCAGGAACGCTATTCTGTATAACATTAGCGAGGGGAGAGATCCCCTCGAGGGAGTCGATCGCAGCCCGATCGCGCTCCAACTGGCTCGTCGATATCTCAGCATGGTTGCATACGTGCCCCCAAGTTTCCTTCAAGGAATAAAGGTGCTGAATTACGTTAGAGGAACAATCACGGGGGAATTCGTCGTGCTTCTTCCCCAAGCCAGAACGCATCGCGTTGATTTCAAGAACGAACGCGGATGGAAGGCTGACATTGAATTTGGAACGGGCAATGACAAAGAAACAAAGACGATTTACGCAAGAGGAGTGTGCATGAACGTCGTCGCGGGAACAGCTTACAAATTGCAGCACGGATTAGAATTTGATGAGTCTAAGATAATCTTCGAGTCCGACGAAAAAGTGAAGCCTTGGTGGCAATTTTCGCAGGCCACCTAAGAACTCTCAAATTACAGATATAGGTGATAGCCTATTGCCTTCGGAGAAAAAAGGTCGAATAATTGGCAGTTTAACTTTGCCACTTAATAGACAATGAACACCTCTCCTCTTCACACCAACGGATTTAGCCGAGTCGCCCTCCTGTTTGGCTACTTTCTTGCAAGCACAACTGCTTACCCGGGCACTTGGCCGCAATGGCGCGGACCCGATGCCTCGGGCCACTTTGAAGGGACGGGTTTTCCGACCGAATGGGATTCCAAAAAGAATGTTGTCTGGAAAGTGAAAATTCCCGGACGCGGGCACTCTTCCCCAGTTGTAGAAGGCGATCTGGTCTGGCTCACCACCGCCTACGAAACACCTGCATCAGCGGAAGACGCCAAGAAACGCCTAAAGGTCAATACAGGCGGCCAACCGCTAAACCTCCTCGCCAAAGTAAGTCTTAGAGCAGTACAGATAAACCCGGGAACTGGGAAAATCCTCCGTGAAATTGAGGTCTTTAATAAGGAAAAGCCGCAATGGGTTCATAAGTTAAACAGCTACTCCTCGTCTACGCCATGCCTTAAAGACGGCAAGCTTTACTGCCATTTCGGTGCCTATGGCAGTGCCTGCCTTGACGCGAAATCCGGAAAAATTATCTGGAAAAACAATGATAAACGTCTCTGGGTCATGCACGAAAATGGTCCGGGAAGTTCCCCGGTCCTATGGGGCGACCTAATGATTTTTCACCTCGACGGTAGCGACAAGCAAAGCATAGCCGCTCTGAGGCAAGACACCGGAAAAATTGTGTGGCAAACCAAACGAAGCGGTAAGATGAACAGCAACCCGCAGCTTAAGAAAAGTTATGCCACACCCATTCTCGTTGAAAACAAAGGCTCCGAGCTTCTACTTTCTCCCGCCGCCGATTGGCTCTACTGCTACGAACCCGCTACGGGCAAAGAACTTTGGAAACTACCCTACGGCCTACTTGGATTCTCAAATGTTTCGCGACCCGTAGCCGGCAACGGCATGGTCTTTCTTTCCACTTGCTTCATGAAAGGAGAAATCCTCGGGATCCTTCTAAACGGGGACAAACTGCCGGAAATTAAATGGCGATCAAGATCGGCGCCAAAGATGCCCTCCCCCATTCTGGTCGACGATGAACTATACCTAGTCAACGACGCTGGCATAGCCTCCTGTCTAGACGCTAAAACCGGGGAACTACATTGGCGAGAACGTCTTCATGCTGAGTTCAGCGCATCTCCCACTTATGCCGATGGAAAGATCTATTTTTGCGATCGAAATGGCGTTACGCATGTCGTTAAGCCCGGAAAAAGCCTTAAAGTGATAGCCAAAAATGAGCTCGACGGCACTGCCCACATGGCCAGTTTCGCTCCCTACGGAAAAGCATTTCTCATACGTACTAATG
>CAWVZQ010000490.1:0-2728 GCA_963934405.1 uncultured Opitutales bacterium
GTTCTATTACGTCTCTTTAGTTTATTCGGACTCGTGGGTCTCGCCCTTTTTCTATGGCTTGAGCACGAAAGCTACATAGCTCAAGACGAAGCTTTTCTGGAGGAACAAGTGGAGAATGGTTACGAGGTCTTGCAGTCTAGCAAGGAAACCCAGTGGAAAAACGTTAAAGACAAGAAACAGTCGTTCATGGACGTGTTCGACGCAAACGAACCAGTGTCCAGCGTAAATGACCCCAATCCCTTGACGGAAGCAGCTAATGACCTGAAGGCTGCCGAGGATCTCGTATTGAAACAAAAGGAATACACATCGAAGCTCGATGCAGTAACCAGAGAGTTTGAGCAAGGGTCCTTCATCTGGAATAGCGAGACCAAGTCTTGGGATGTCACCGACCCAAAGAAAAGCCCTATTTTGAAAGCCGAGCCCGAGTCCATCGGTAACCTTAAGAATAATTTCGCCGATATCGATTTGTACAAAGAGAATCAAACGGATGAGAACGGGAACTTCCTTCCCGGCGTCTCTCATCACAACAGGCTTCGCACGTTGCTTGGGAAATTTTACAAAGCTCGAAAGGATACTCTGTCCGAGCTTTACGGTTCACGTCAAATGACCGCAGACCGCGATCGTGCGCTTCGTGAATCCCAGCGGTTATATGACAACATGAAGGAAGAAAAAGAAAAGTGGGAAGCTTCCTCAAGAGATTTCGAACTTAAATTTCAGAGTTCACAAGCGGATCTCGCCAATGAGAAGGAAGAACGCCAACAGGAAAAAGAGGCATTTGAAACCGAAGTGAAGGGCTTGAAAGATCTGACCGCTCAACTGGAAAAGGAAAAACAGGATTTAGATCAGCAACGACTTGCTCAAATTGATGAACTGAAGGCTCAGCACGGTGCCAAAGTGAATGATCTTACACGTGAAATCCAGATTGCCGAAAAACGCGGATACCAGACTGGTATCGACTACATGATGAAGCAACAAACAGGTGCAAACGTCGCCGGTGATGCAAACAAAACCGATAATGTCTTTGCCGGAATAGGAGAAGACGCTAATTCCCAGCCCCCTCCTCCAGGTCCAACGGGTTCGGTCACGACGCTCGAGGAAGTCAGCAAGTACGGTCTTGCTACCAGCATAGCACGCATTGATAAGGGTTCGGGAATGCTTATGCTTCCGGTTGGTTCGGAAAAAGGAATTTCCCGAGGAGGCATTTGGACAATCTACAAGGCACAGGAAGCTACCGCTCGAATAAAAGTTCAAAGCTCGGCAAAGAATTATTCGCTAGCATATATACTTCCACGATTTGGAAATCCTTCACGCCTCCGTCCTGGCGACGTGATACAGGTTGTCCCGTACGGCGACAAAACCTTATAAGATTTTCTTGCCGGCAATTTTTAGACAATGAGAAAAAAACTCACGGCTTTATTTGTTCTGTCAGGTATAATTCTTGCCACTACCGGTTGCTTTACGGCTACTCCGGACGATTCTCGAATACCTCAGGGGCGACCCGCCAATTGGGAATACAGTCTTCCTGGTGGTTTCGACAAAGGCGGATTCCGTCGCTAAGTCAACAATTGCGCATTCTCCCTTGTGAATAAAGGGGACGAGAGTTTAAGCGCCGGCTTGCTTTATCTGATTGCCACTCCCATTGGCAACCTTGCTGATATTTCACTCCGAGCTAAAGAAACTTTGGCAGCATGCGACTTGATCGCGTGCGAGGATACCCGCGTAACTGCGAAACTGCTCGCTCATATTGGAGCCAAAGTTCCGACTACTTCCTACAGGGAGGAAAACGAACGCCGGAAAGCTCCCGAGTTAGCAGATCGGATCGTGCGTGGTGAAAAGATAGGCCTCGTGTCAGATGCTGGTTTTCCGGCAATTTCAGATCCTGGCTTTCGTTTGGTGAGGGAATGCCGCCGCCGCAAGTTACCCGTCGTTCCCGTTCCTGGTCCGAATGCGGCGATAACTGCCCTTGCGGTATCCGGGTTGCCGACCGACAAGTTCCTTTACCTTGGTTTCCTTCCCAACAAAAGTGCCGGACGATGCAAAGTTCTTGAGCAGTGGAAAAATTTCGCCGGATCTCTAATCATTTACGAATCCAAGTATCGAGTGGAAAAAGCTTTGGCTGATATGGAAAAGGTTTTGGGACCTGACCGAAACCTGTGCATTGCCCGAGAAATCACTAAAATTCATGAGACTTTTCATATAGGGAAAATCTCAGACCTGAAGACTTCTTTTGCCGAGAAGAGCGGCAAAGGCGAATTTGTTTTGGTGGTAGGACCCGAAGGTTATGTCCTTTAGCCGACTGACTATAGTCGGCATCTGATCTCTCCTATGACCAGATGAGACGAGAAAGGTCGGTGCAATCTGGAAAGTCCGTTGCTGTTGTAGACGTAGGGAGCAACACAATAAAGTTGCTCGTCGCTGAGTTGTCCCCGCGGGGCGATTTAAAAGTTTCACACGAAAGGAGTGATCCTACTCGTATTGAGAGCCAACATTCGGCCGGCGGGCTTGTGCTGACCGCAAACGGCATGCATGCGGGACTAAAAGCAATAGAGAGACTAATTCAAGAATCGCTCCCATGCGAACCTGCTCACATTCGCATCGTGGCGACAGGTCTCATACGTGACTCTGTTAACGGTAACCTTTTTGCAGAAAGAGTCCGCGAGGTTACAGGTTATGAATTGGATATTATTTCAGGCGACGAAGAAGCGACCGGCATTGCCTTGGGAGTTGG
>CAWVZQ010000491.1:0-2715 GCA_963934405.1 uncultured Opitutales bacterium
CTCGATCGTCGCTTAGTGGGGGTAGAAGGCGCCGAACCGATAGAACAACTGTTAGCCTAAAGGTTCGCTCCAGATTTTCGGTCAATTCCGCTCGCGCAAACCGTGGGCATTCTTTAGGTGTTTGTTTGAATGAGCGAAACATCCTTACGTCCTCTTCTTACAGACAAATCTCCAGAGGATTGGGACTTTCCCGACGTTCCCGCATATAGAGCGGAGCAAATTCGTCAATGGGTCTACGATAAAGGGGTACTCGATTTCGATGCCATGTCCAATTTGCCTGCTGACCTGCGGACTCGACTTGCGAACGAATGGGAGATCCGACCAATGGAGCAAGCTCGCGTTCAAGGTTCTGCCGACGTAACTCGCAAATTTTTATGGCGCTTGCGTGACGGGCAGTTCATCGAAAGCGTTCTGATTCCGGCTACGCTAGGTACGGATGGCTCCCGTGCTTCGCGTCTCACGCTTTGCGTTTCCACTCAGGTCGGGTGTGCTCTAGGGTGTAAGTTTTGCGCAAGTGGACTCGATGGATTGAAGCGAAACCTCTCGACGGGAGAAATCTTAGGCCAAATCCTTCTCGCGAGGAACGAGGCGAGTCGGAGGGTTGACAACCTCGTTTTCATGGGAATGGGCGAACCTCTCGCAAATTTACCCGCGCTTTTGCCCGCCCTCGACGTGATTCTATCTCCTAAGGGATTGGGAATCGGCGCCCGGCACGTAACCCTTTCCACGAGCGGACTTGTTCCGCGTATTCTGGAACTTGCCTCTTATCCTGCGCAAATCCGCCTCGCTATCTCTCTTCATGGCGGCGACGACGCCACTCGCGAGAAAATTATGCCGATCAACAAGCGTTATCCCATGGCCGAGCTACTCGACGCCTGTGAAACCTTTGTCCGAACCCGTCGCAAGATGATCACGCTCGAATACATTCTCATCGACGGAGTGAACGATGATCCTGTCCAAGCCACAATGCTTGCTGCCCACGCCCGCCGGCTTCGAGCCAAGGTGAACCTGATTCCCTATAACAAGGTTGAGGGACTTGAATGGAAACGACCTTCCGAGAACCGTATCAGAACTTTTCTTCAAACTGTAGAGAGAGGACACCCGCCTGCGGTGACTCTTCGCACAGAGAAAGGTCATGACATCGACGCAGCTTGTGGTCAGCTTCGCTTGAGAGAGCAAGAATCTGAAAGCGGCAATTGCTAGAGAAACTCGTTTTGGTCCCTGCGAACTCGCGGATCTCATCTTCGCCCCAAACAATATGATCTCCGATTATCGTTGTATTGAAAAAGGACGCCACCGACCATTTCGGGCGAATCTTGGACGGAGCAAGCTGGGGCATGCCCATCAATCTTACTTCAAACGCCACCAATCATTTTATTCGTATCCTAAAGTCTAAAATCTTTCAGACAAAATCATCAAAACTATCCGCCATGATGCCTAGCTTGATCAACTCCATGAACCCCGAGGAAGTGCTGGATCTGCTAGCTTTCCTCCGAAGCGGAGTGAAATAGTCCTTTCGTAGTATCAGTTTCCCTTTGGATAATGTTTTAACTAAGTCTGTAGTGGATAATCTATTTTTGCTTGTCCTGTAAGCGAATAGGGGCAAGGTTGTACCAACCTTACTCTCCCATGAAGCTCGAACAATTATTTGCCCCAAAGATTTTTTTCTTTCGGTCGTCATTGTTTTTTTTAATCGTTGCGATGTCGGTCAGGTTTGTTTCCGCAAACTCGCCCCCGGTTCTTTCTAATGCTACAGAGGCAGGTGTTTTGGTCGTGGACGTTAATGAAGGAGTTCTCGAAGTCGTTACTTTAGTTGCTTCGGATGACGATGGAGATGTTGTTACCTTTTCTCTTTACCAAGATGAAAACGAGACTAAAGACAGCGAGTTCTTTGAACTAAATGCCAGTTCCGGAATTCTCTCCTTCGTTGACGCTCCCAGTTATGAGGTGCCTGACGATTTTGATGGAAATAATGTTTATGCTTTTACGATTTTATATACCGACGGGAATACATCGACGATTTCCGCTGAAGTGCGCGTTTCGGTCTCACTTTCAAATACATCCTATTCTTTATTAACGACATCTCAAGAAGGCGGAGAAGTTTCGAACGGAGGAGAGTACCGAGCCGGAAGCGAGATAATTCTTACAGCCACACCTTTGGATGGCTATATCTTTTCCGGATGGACTGGCGATGTGTTCGTTAACGCAAATGAAACTTCGATTACTTTGACGATGGACAGGAACAAGAGCGTAACCGGCACATTTTCTCGGCTGAATTCTCCTCCTTCTTTTACGAATCCTTCAAGTGTTGAATTTAATGAAAACGCATCAACAGCTGCTTTTTCTTTAACTGCCACCGATGCCGATGGGGATGCCATGACCTTTTCTATTTCTGGTTCTGATGGGACTTTCTTTAGTTTGAATACCGCAACGGGATTACTGGAGTTTGTCAGTCAGCCTGATTTCGAAAATCCGTTAGACTATAATTCTGACAATACTTATGAGTTACAGGCCACTGTTACCGACGACCAGCTAAATTCTGCCTCAATCGACATGCGAATTATCATTCTAGACGATACTACCGAGTCACCCACTCATTTCAACCTGTTGGTTGCCGTCGAGGGCGAGGGGAACGTGGCGGTTTCAGGACAATATTTAGCGAGTCCGAACGAGACCTTTAGTTATGCCGTGGGGTCGAGTTTAACTCTTACTGCA
>CAWVZQ010000492.1:0-2708 GCA_963934405.1 uncultured Opitutales bacterium
GGAAATTGCCGCCAAAGAGATACGATCCCGTCGAAGAGCGAACAACGGCTCGACCCTCATCTTCACCTGTGCCTCCTGCTCGAACGGCGAAAAGACATGAACCCGAAGCATCATAACGGGCGAGAAAGGCATCGCCAAAACCTAAACTAGTAACCGAGTGGTCGCCAAAAGTGGCCACACTTTCAAAACGCCCGGCAACGGCTACACCGTTATTTCCGTCTTCGGTTAAATCAAGGGCTCTGTCACTATTTTGTCCTCCCATGTTTTTGACCCATTCGAGAGTACCGTTCGATCCATTGATCTTGGCCACGAAACCATCCTCGCCACCATTCGAATTCAAAAAAGAATTTCCGAATATCGCAAAATCGGAAAAATGGCCTGCGAGGTATACAGAGCCGTCCGGGGCAGCGTGAACAGACTTGCCATAATCATCGAAACTTCCACCAAAGCTCAGGGCCCAAGTAACTTGACCGTCGGGTTCAATTCGTAAGAAATATATGTCGTATCCACCGCTACTGCTAAGGACATGAGATCCAAAAGTAGCGGTACCCATAAAATATCCTGCAACGTAGGCAACACCATTTAGATCAACGTCAACGGCGTAAGCGTAGTCTTGTTCAAGACCACCAAAGCCATTGACCCATTCCAAAGTCCCAGCAGAATTAAACTTGGCAACGAAGGAATCCGTCCGTCCCTTCGCGGCAAGAATTACTCCTCCTATTTGAGTGGAACCAGTGAATGATCCGGTAACGAAGAAACCACCGTCCCCGGATGCCGCCACGCCATTGGCGAACTCTCCTCCTTGTCCCGGTTGTAACCATAAGGTTTCAGGTTCATCCGTAAAACCAGTCGGTTCCGACAAACCCTTAAACACATCAAACTCAAGAGATTTGTCGACCGTACCGCCTTGCATATCTGTAATGCGTATTTTCGCGTTGTAACTTCCCGACGATCCTGCAGGAGGAATCCCTGCAAGAAGTGCTGAACCGTTTCCACGGTCTTGCAAATTCATCCAATTCGGACCGGAAATAAACTGGAAACGAGGTAGAATGCCGGAATTACTTGTAGCATTCATGTCGAAGCCAAATGATTGCCCCGTAACAAGCGTATCGATTTCCGGTAAAGACGAAGTTGGCAATCCATGAGGAGCACCCAATTTTGCAACGGCAAAACCGTCTGAGCCAGTTGAGGTGACTGTTTGTGAATCAATCGTCAAGGAATTGCCGAGGTAGTGTGAAGCCAGATGGGTGGAACCTTCGCTTCCAATCGATAGTCCGTGAGCCGAATCGAGAGTTTCACCACCTATACTGCGAGACCAAATCAATTTCCCTGAAGAGCTGGAAGTTTTACTTAGAAAAAGATCGCGACTACCTTTCGAAACAAGAACTTGTTCACCATAAGACATTGACCCATCGAATGAACCCAGCAAACAGGGATTACCAAAAGGATCTAGGTCAATTCGGTAGCTATCGTCAGTTCCAAGCCCACCAAAACTCTTTGCCCAGACAACAGAGCCACTAGGAGCATATTTGGCCAGATAGGCATCCGAAGAGCCTTGCGACGTAAGGAGGATGTCTTCAAAAGTCGCGGTTCCCTCGAAACTACCCGTCAAATACACGCCAGTTAGATCTGCCGCGATAGACGCAACGGTATCGGTAGACGCTCCCCCCGCCTTCTTGGCCCAGCTCAGGATCCCATTCTGATCGTAACGAAGGAGAAATAGATCACTGGGTGATTCGTTAACGACATTGCCCGCTAGGTAAAAACCACCGGAAGGATCAGCTGCAATTGCTTCGCCGAAATCATCTCCCAGTCCACCTACTGAACGAACCCAAGCATAAGAGCCATCGACACCAACCTTGGCCAGAAAGGTATCCAAACCACCAAAATCCTCCAATGCCGTGGAATCGGCAGACGAGTTGGAAGAATGAAAACCAGTCCAAAGGACAGATCCGTCTGCAGATACCGAAAGGGCAAGACCGTTATCATCGCCGGGTCCACTAATATTCTTCGCCCAGAGAACAGAACCTTGGGAATCCACCTTTGCAAGGAAAGCATCACTGCCTCCCTCGGATATCAAGGAATGTTCGCCAAAAGAGATCGCTCCTCGAAACGACCCCGTGACATAGGCACTATCGTCGAGACCGATCACGACATCGGTTCCATTGTCGGAATCAAGCCCTCCGAAACCAATAACCCAAAGGGGCGAACCATCGGATGAGCGGCGGCTAAGGAAAACATCGGTGAGCCCCTGCGAATGAATTGTCGTTTGCCCCAATTGAAGCGAATCCGAAAAAGAACCGACGGAAAACACCGAGTCATCAGAACCCAATGCAATGTTGTGAATTTCAACATTCACAGGTGAGCTCGTAGCCCAGAGTGCTACGGGAGATACCGAAGGATCGGAAACATATACAACCCTAGTGAGTGAAGCAGCATCGTTGCCCGCCTTGTCCGACAAAGAATAAGTAATCGTATAAGTTCCGGAGATACTGGGATCAACGGTACTTGAGACGACCACGGAACTTGTGATATCCCCATCCGAATCGTCAGAACCCACGTAGCCGGGTTCGATGAAAACCTCCCCCTTCGGCAACTGGATAAGAAAGTCACCCAAGAGAGTGATCACTGGGGGCAACCCATCCGAAGCCAAAAGACCGAAAGATATTTCGGCAGTGGCATTCCCTTCGTCCATGGCAGTAAAGGTC
>CAWVZQ010000493.1:0-2706 GCA_963934405.1 uncultured Opitutales bacterium
CCATGCAAGTAGGTGACGATCGTTATGATCCAGCTCATCCGGTTAGCTTACAACTACATGTCATTCCACCAGTCACCAAGGACGATCAGAATATAACTTTTGCTGGGATTCTCGTAGAAAAAACTCGGGACGATCCCCCTTTCCAGTTGACCGCGAGCGCAACTTCATCCGGCGAACGCCATCCGGTCTACAATCTGCCAGTCACTTTCACCGTTGATTACGGGCCTGCTTCAGTCGACTCAGCAGGTGTCGTGACTCTTGATGGAATTGCCGCAGAGGTCAGAATCACAGCCCGTCAAAGTGGCAGCGCATATGTTCATCCTGCTGTACCAATAACCCATGTCTTCCAAGTAACGACAAAGCAAAGGCAGGAAATACTATTTCCAAAGGCAGGTGATAAAGGCGGCATACGCGATATGCCAATGAACCATAGGGCCTTTATTCTTCAAGGTGTTAGGGTCAACAGTAGCACACCCATACAGATAACCAGTTCGAATTCAACACGCGTACGCATCATGGATGGAAATCGAGTTGTTCCCATTGGTATTGGAACTGTTGATCTAACAATAACTGCTCCCGGTAATGCGCAGTACGTACCTGCCGAACCCGTTACTCGCTTATTAACAGTTGTCAAACCGACCAAGAAAGCTTGGCTTGCATTTCGTCGAGGCGATGTACGTTACGATGGTACAAGAGAACGATTCGTTCGCCGACTGATGGCTCGCGAAGGTCTATCCGAATCGAATGCGAAGAAGGTTTTTGATGAGGATTACAGCGATTCAGACGGGGACGGCTTCAGTAATTTATTCGAACGAGCCATTGGTTCGGATTCTCTCGGTCCTGACAATTGGAAAGACTTACCGTTTCGTTCCCATTCGAAAACCGGAAACCAAGCGCTATCCATCGTTCGATTCAAGTCGCCTCTAGCCACTACTGAAGAGAATTTCCAATATCATATCGAAAAAAGTACTGATTTACGAACATGGAAAAAGTCAGGATTCAAATCGTCTCCCCACAAAGTCAATTTAGGCGGTGAAATGGAACGCGTAGTTTACGAAACCGATAAGCCCCTGCCTTCGGGTGGTCGCAATTTCCTTCGCCTCCGTATTACAACTCCTTAAATCTCTGGAGCATGGGTGCATTCTGCACCTCGAGAGGATTCCCAGGATGGCAAGGACGGGAAAACTCCGCTCCATCGGGCAATTACAAAGGGACAGACAGAAGCCGCCAAGCTATTGATCGAAAGTGGAGCGGATGGAAATATAGGCCGGAAGAGAGACGGCCAAACTCCATTGGCAATGGCAGAAGGCCGTGGGCGTGATGAAATCGCACAGTTGGTCATGGCCAAGGGAGTCAAGTGATTTCGCTCTATCTCAATTTGATTTAGCGAACTGATTTACTGGTTTCTTTGCCGGGTGTGACAAAGGGGGAAAAGAACAAAACGAAGAAGAAGTGAAGAGGTTTGGGCCACGCTGGAATGAAACTAAACTCCACGCACGGCTTGCCTCATTCTTCATTATTCCATGTGCAAGTTTGCTGATCTCCACAGCAGACTTCCCCGATTCGCCGACTATCTCAGCAGACCTTGAAGATTGCGCTGATAACAGGATAAGTGATAGCGGACAAAATTTGGCCGCCCACAAGGTAGTAAAGATGGGCTTCGGTCTTTTATCCGAAGGAAATGGGGAGTTCCGAATCTATCCGAGCTACCCCTCTGGAGTGTAACCGAGAACAATGTCGAACCGACCAGCGACTTCGCCGATCTTGGATCCGGCAATGTTCTTGAGATCAACTTCCACCGATGCCCTCACCTTCGGGTCGCGAAAGCTTTTAAAGATAAAGTCCTTGGCGTTTCTCGGATCACCTTTGACGTAGCATTGAGTGGTGAATTTCTTATGTCCTCTCGTTTTCACTGCGACGTGAATGTGAGGAGCTCGTCCAGGATAGGGTTCGGGCTTGATCGTACGAAAATAATATTCACCAGTCGAACCGGTTAGGAATCGACCGTATCCTTGAAAATGATTGTCAAGCTTGCTACGTTCGCCGCCGCGGGAATGCATGTATATGCCATTACCATCGACTTGCCAAATTTCGACAACGGCATTCCGGAGAGGATTTCCCTTCATGTCTAGTACGCGACCGGACAGATGCGTGATTTGACCAACTGCAGGAGTCAAGGAATCATTAAGGACAAGCAAGTCGTTATCGGTATCCAGAGGTAACTTGTTGGGGTAAAAAGGTCCCGGAGTTTGCTGCGGAGTAAGTGTTAGTCGCTCGGCGAAGGCACCGGGGACAGTAAGGAAACCAGCGGCGAGCACAGAGTTTCTCAGGAAGTTACGCCGAATAAGGTGAACGGGTGGAGATTTCATATGATCATGGAATCTTCGATGATACTCGACAGCAAGAAATTTCTTGATTTTTTTCAAAAAAATAAAACTTTTTTCCGAGCAAGCAGGTTATTCACATTATTCACATGACTAATCTCCAAATCGTCCTTCACTCTCTTTCACAACACAGGCAAGCTAATAGAAAGGATTTACAGAATCAATAGCCCGAATAATTACAGACAATATTGAGCTACCAATATCTTACTCACAAATAAATGATTACCAACGATTTATGTAATAAAAAATTTGACATTCAAAATAACCGCCCGTAAATTAATCGCGGTTCTTTGAAAGAATAAAAGGTTTTATCAAGCTAAGC
>CAWVZQ010000494.1:0-2690 GCA_963934405.1 uncultured Opitutales bacterium
CTCTTTCTCACATTACATAAGCAATATGTCGGTTGAAATAAAGATTCGTAAAGGTGAAACCATGGACCGCGCCATTCGGCGTCTCAAGAAGCGTCTGGATCGCGAAGGTATCATTCGTGATGCCCGGGCCAAGCGGTATTTCGAGAAGCCCTCGGACAAGAAGCGTCGCGCCAGAGAAGTAGCTGCTTTCAGCCAAATGCTTCGGACGCGATACGAGAAACTTTAATTGTTTCTCATTTCTCTTTGTTTTTTTGCCTCGCACAACTGCGTGGCGTTCTTAGGAATTAGGTGTTTTAAACGCCTGTGTCTCAGCTAAGCCCAAGATTTACTCCGAATATAAGAAAAGAGTGGGAGTTCTTTGATCGCGATAATTCGAGTTCTTTAGAATTTCGAAAATTGTGCCAGCGTATGATTGACGTTGGCGATTCTCTTCTGGCTTACGACGTGGCGAAGGTTGGACTTAAGAGATTTCCGGAAGATAGAACACTCAGCCAAAAAGCAGCCTCGGCATTGATTAACGCCGGGTCTCCTCTCAAAGCTACCCATATTCTCGAAGAACTGGTGGCCGTGGGAGATCGTGACGTCGAGGCGCATAGTCTTCTTGCAAGCGCTTACAAGGATTTGTGGCAATATGCTTCTGATCCCGAAAGCAAGCAACGATACGCAGATCTTGCCATTGCTCGATACAAGGAAGGGTTTTCCACCACTAGTTTTGATGCCTTTAAGCAAAGCCGCGTAAAGGATGTCGGAACTGAGTATTACCCCTGCATCAACGTAGCTTTCATGTACCTGTTGTCAGGAGATGCGGAAGAGGCCCGTTCCTATTCGACGCGCGCTTTGGAAATCTGCCGGAACCTGAAGCTAAACTCACTTGGAGATTATTGGTCTCAGGCAACGACCGGTGAGGCATACCTAATCGAAGGAGAGCTCGATGCATCATTGGAAGCCTATGCGGAAGCGGTGGCCATGCCTGATGCCGAACCTGCCAAAATTGCGACCACCCGAACGCAGGCAATCCAGATTGCCTCCGCCTATGAAGACCCCATGGTCTTGGAAAAAATTTCAGGGGTTTTCCCGCAGACGGGAATACTCGCTTGCTCCGGTCATGTTATCGATAGCACGGGTGGGCCCGTTCGGTTCCCTCCGGAAGCCGAGGCATTGGCAAAGGCAGAAATCGAGGCGGCTTTAGATAAACTCGATTGTTCCTACGGCTTTAGCTCCGCTGCCTGCGGTACGGATATTCTGTTCATCGAGGCCATGCTTGCTCGCGGAAGTGAGGTGCATGTTTTTCTACCCTTCAATAAGAAGGATTTTATTGAGACAAGTGTCCGTCGGGGGGGGGGGGACTGGGTGCAACGTTTTGAACGCGCCTTGGATAAAGCGGAATACGTCCATTACGTAACCGAGGAAGAATACCTCGGCGATGATACTCTCTTTGAGCTTTGTAACGACGTGCTCGTGGGGTTTGCTGCAATGAGGGCTCATACCTTGGACGAGGATCCGAAACTACTGGTGCTCTGGAATGGCGAGGGAGGAAGTACCGGTGGCACCGGTCAGTTGGTTACCCGCTGGAGCAAGCGTTTCGGTCCTCCCGTAATAATCGACTCGGCCCAAATGCTTGCTTCAGCCGAGATAGAGTCCACACCTGTTCGCAAATCGGGTGAAACGAAACCTGCCTTTCTCGTGGCAGCATCCCGAACCGCGGAAACAGGGCCTGTACGTCTAGTTAAGACTATGCTTTTCGCCGACGTACAAGGCTTTAGCAAACTCCCTGACTCCGATTCCCCCGTATACGTTGAGCAATTCCTAGGAGGACTTGCCTCACTTTTGGACAAGCAATCTCGACGCCCTGCTTTCATCAATACTTGGGGGGATGCCATTTTTTGCGTTTTCGATGAGGTTGAAGATGGTCTGGCCTTAGCCTTGGACTTGCGAGATTTTGTTTCTCAGACCGATTGGAGCGAGAAAGGCTTACCTTTTGATTTCGACATACGCATCGCGTTGCATGCTGGTCCCGCTTATGCGGCTCATGATCCTCTCCTGCGCCAGACGAATTTTTTTGGCTCTCACGTTAACAAGGCTGCTCGAATCGAGCCGATTGCCTTGCCGGGATGTGTTTATGTTTCGGAAACGGTCGCCGGTCTACTTTCCTTTGGTCATGATGGTTTTGGCTTCGAGTACGTAGGAAACATCGAGCTTGCCAAAGGATTTGGTAGTTTTCCTATTTACCTCTTGCAGCGTTCCGGGTACATTGATTACTGACCTGTTCTCTTCCATCATGATTGCGAACAATTCTACTCCAGTTCCTTTCGAGGCTTATTCCGGAGAAGGCTCTTACACTTTTGTAAGTTATGCCCACGCCGATAAAGCCTTCGTATACGAATGCATGGACTGGCTGCGCAAGCAAGGTGTGGATATGTGGTATGACGAGGGCATTGCCCCAGCCGGTGAATGGGTTGAGGAAATCGCCTCCGCGATAAAGGGCTCCAAGCTATTCATCGTTTTTATTTCTCCTGATGCGGTTGAATCTCGATATGTGAGAAGCGAGGTGGGATACGCTCTTAGTCTCGATAAGGATATCCTTTCTATTTACCTAAAAGAGACTGATCTCCCGGCAGGTCTTGATCTTTGTCTACAGCCCTTTCAGTCTATCCAGACTTCCGACAACGATTGGCGAAAAAAGGCCAAGT
>CAWVZQ010000495.1:0-2685 GCA_963934405.1 uncultured Opitutales bacterium
CCCTCGGTCGGGATGTCAGTTTTACCGATCGTCCGATCATCGAAAAAGCCCTGAAAGAACTGGAGAAAGGAAAATATCGAGTTCGCGACATTGTCCTTAAAGTGGTCCTGAGTGATCTCTTTAGCCAAAGCTAAGTTCCTTGATAAAACTACGATTAGAATATCTCCTCTGGTTCGGATTTATCCAAGCCACTCTTTGGGTTGCCAATGCCAAAGTATCGATCCCTGATTCAATCGAACCTTTTTTTGAAACCTATTGCTTTGACTGCCACGACTCGGATACAGCCAAAGCAGATCTCGACCTCGAAAGCCTCACCCGCTCGATCGTCGATGTCGCGGATGCCCAAAACTGGCAGGATATCCTCGACCAGCTCAACTCGGGCGAGATGCCCCCAAAAAAGAAAGCGCAACCCGGCAAAGAAGAATTGGCCAAGGTTGTCGGTGATCTGACCGAATCCTTACAATCCGCCCAGAAGATGCTCCAAGACAGCGGAGGAGAGATTGCCCTGCGCCGATTGAACAAGCGTGAATACATTACGACCATCAAGGATTTAATGGGAATCCGGATTAATGGAGAGAAACTCCCGGATGATCCGAGCGGTCGGTTTGACACCATTGGACAAAACCAGTCACTGACCGCGATACAACTGGAAACCTATTTCAAATTTGCTCAGGATGTCGCCAGAACAGCTTTACATTGGGCATGTGAACCACGGCAGGAATCCAAAGTGCTTGAACGACGGGAGTTTGCCAATACCGAAACCCGGAGCAAGCGGATCTATGAGTTCATGGAAAAAGTCAGGTTGGTCAAGAAAGAGGGAAAGACGCCCGCCGAAGCCGGACTAACCCAAGAAGAATGGAAAAAGTACGACACCGATGGACCGAATGCGCAAAACGGCGTATGGAAAGGTCAGGAACAGTACTACCAGCGGAATATGCACATCCATGACAAGGGTCGCATGTTGTCGCATGACCTGCTTGTGGAGCATGTGGGGGTCTTCTTCCGCCACGATGCAAGAGCTCATTATCGGGTTCGGTTTTGCGGCGGAGTCGTCGACGGTGTAAAAGTACGCCGGGGTGTTCGTCTGATGGTGCACAATGGAAGATTCAGCGGTAAGCACGGTAGAGCTATCGGTAGTTTTTGGATTCGAGGATCGATAGACCAACCTTCGGTACATGTGATGGAGTATCATCCGGTATTCGCACCAGACTTTCGTCCGAAACACTGGCACCAGTCCCGCAAACATGTCTTCGCACTCGAAGACAAACGGGGCGGACCCGGGTTTGAACAGTTCTACCACCACTATAAACCCATCGAACCAAGTGCGCCGAAGGATGCAATCTTTGCCAAATGGATGGAAGTTGAAGGCCCGTTCTACGGTCCCAAATCACCGTTTGAAAACCTGATTGAGAAATTTCAAGTAAAGTCGGCATCTGACGAAGAGTTCGATCTATCCGCAAAGGATTTCTTAGCTGAGTTTGGAGAAATTACCTATCGTAACCGAATCATCCCCAAAGCGTATCTGGAAAAGCTGTTCGCATACTACCAACAACAGCGAAAGTCCGGACTCGGGTTTCGTGAAGCAATCATTAATCCCCTGGCGATGATCCTGACATCCACTCGCTTTCTTTATCTATGCGAACCGGATGACATTCAAAAACAACCAACCGAGCTGAGTAACGCAGCAAGCGAAAGGGCTCTTCCAAATCAGGCAGTCAGCAAAGAACAAGTAAAGGGGAAATCAAAAGTACTCGACGCCTACAGCCTGGCCAGTCGCCTTTCATACTTCCTTTGGAGCGGCACGCCCGACGAAGAACTTAACCGGCTTGCCGAAGCAGGCGACATCCAGAAACCGAAAATATTGCAACAACAGATTGAGCGAATGCTGAAGAGCCCGAAAGCGAATAATTTCTTTAAGGGTTTTATGGCACAGTGGACACATTTGAAACGCTTTGATTCGGTCGGCCTTGATTCGAAATTATTTTTGCACCGCACCGACGGAATGATTCATTCCTCAAAACAGGAGCCCGTTGAGTTCTTTAAAGTCCTTGTGCATGAGAACCTAAGTGCGTCCAACCTGATCGATTCTAATTTCGTAGTGGTGAACGGGGTGCTCGCTAATAAATATGGTTTGTCCAAACACTACGATGGAGATGGATTTCAGAAAGTATCCATCCCGCCCGTTTCCCCACGAGGTGGGCTCATCACTCAGGCGGCCTTCCTTTCGTCGGGAACAATGGGCAGTCGGACATCACCCGTCATTCGGGGATCCCTTGTGAAGGAGATTCTGCTCAATGATCCGCCTCCCCCTCCCCCCCCGAATGTTCCGGAGTTGATCGCATCCACCACAGAGCCCTTACCCAGTGTCCGGGATCTTGTCGAACTTCACCAACAAAAGGCCCAATGCGCTTCATGCCATGCCCGCTTTGACTTCATCGGACTGGGATTGGAAAACTTCGATGCAGTCGGTATGTGGCGGGATCAAGAATTAGTTACCGATGTTGAACATTTTCGGCAGCTAGCCAACCCGAGTGCGAAAAGAAAGCTTTATCCCGTGGATGCCAGTGGTGAACTGCCCAACGGAGAAAAATTCAAGGACGTCCATGGTCTGAAAGGCGCCCTGATGAAACAGGAAAGACAGGTGGCCGCTTCCCTGTTTGAGGGACTTTTATGTTATGCCCTCGG
>CAWVZQ010000496.1:0-2683 GCA_963934405.1 uncultured Opitutales bacterium
GTTGCGACACGAGAAACTCGGCTGGTTGTTCGCTGTCGACGAAGGTGCCAGCGGGGTTTGGCTTTGGCAGGAAAACCTAGGTTGGCTCTGGACGGGAGAAGGGATTTATCCATACCTGTTTCTGAATGCCGAGAATGGCTGGGGCTTCCTTTTGGGCGACACTGAGAATCGCTTGTTCATCTATCGGTTCTCTGATTCCACTTGGTTGGACGTGGCGGAGGGAGCGGAGCAAAAATGAAAATCTTTTCCACAGCCTGTCTTCTTGCGTTCGGACTCGTCTTTTCGTTGCTTTCCCTTTCGGGCCAAGTTCCTGCAGATGGAACGGGGAAGGGTGCGGTTATTATCGTTTCGAAAGATGGTCCCACTCGCTTCCTCGATCTTCAAGGAAACCCCCTGCCTGCCGGCAAGACGGCTGTAGGAGCTGCCTTGGGCGAGGGTTACGTAGCCCAAGCCGGCGTCGGCGGGAAGATCGTACTTTTGCTATCCAACGGTACGGTCATGACCTTGGAGTCGCAGACGAAGTTGATGATCCGTGAGTTTTCCCAGGAACCCTTCGAGGCCGCCGGTAGAAAATTGTCCGATTTGGCGGAAGAGCCGAGCAAGTCCAACGTGAAGCTCGACTTGGACTGGGGCTCGATCGTGGTGGCCACGAAAAAACTGAATCGAGAATCGAGCCTGAATATTTTTTCCGGCGTCGGCGTGGCGGGGATTCGAGGGACGCAGTTCCAATTGTCGCAGAAACCCGGCACGGGGATGAAGCTGGACGTTTCCGAATCCACCGTGGCCTTCACTCCCAAGGGCGGAACCGCCGTTCCGGTCGGGGCAGGAAGAGGATTGGACGCCGCGACTACCGGTAAGCTCGCTCCGAGGCCAATCAGTCCGCTAGCCGCCAAGAACATTGCTTCGATTAATGCGGCTGCCATTCGAATGACTTCCAATCTTTCCATGAACACCGTGGTCACAGCGATTGCCGCGGCGGAATCTTCTTCGGGGGAGGGCAGTGACGGAGAAGGCGACGGCGATGGTGAAGGCGACGGAGAAGGCGACGGTGATGGTGAAGGCGACGGTGATGGTGAAGGCGACGGCGATGGAGAAGGCGATGGCGATGGCGGCGGAGATGGTGACGGTGACTCAGGTGATTCGGACTCCGGAGGCGATTCGGGCGGAGATGCTGCTGCCCCGCCGGGTCCTGCTGTCGATACCAGTCAAGTGCTTGAGAACAACACCGAAGCCACCCAATCCCGCAAGACGGGGAAGGTGAATCCTTTTTCAAAAATGTTGAGCCAATTCGGCCTGACGGATCGCCAGGCCGAGATTTTCTATTCGTTCAGCGCTTCCATTCAAGGTTCCTTGGTTTCGTCGGGCGCCGAGGTGACCAAGCGTTTGATCGACATGACCGACAAAGGGGTGCTGGAGGTCCATCTTCAAGCTTTCTATGTTTATTCCGAGGAAACCCGAGCTAAGATGTTGGGGTTGTCCGATGAAGCCGGATTGTCGAATCTTCTGCTGAAGCAATACGAGGAGTCGTGGTTGACGGGCATCCTGACGGATCAAAGCCTTCTTGCCCTTAACGCGGGAAACCCGCCGGATTCCACTTCCGCTACTGTGCGCACGGGTTCTTTTCTTGCCTTGGCGGATAAGCTCAGGGAGTCGGGGAACTCCGACGTTATGGAGGAGTTGCTTGAACTTGGTGGTGGCGCCTTGACCGACGAATTGTTGATCGAGGGAGAGATCGCCAACCGTTTGCTGGGAGATTTTACGACCTCGGGGTCTCTGGATGCCGCGATTCTCGTCAACGGGACGGACGCCTTGGCCAACCGCCTGTATCAAGACGTGTCAGTCCTCTACAGGGCTTTGGAAAACGATCTCTTGGTGACGGGCACATCCTCCTTCTACGGAGCTCGCTCGATGACTCTTGCAGGTGGCGAATACTCTCTCGCCAACTTGGCTTTGGATGGGGCCGATTCGCTCGTTCTCGGCACGGTGGACAAACTGACCCTGCAAGGGGAGCTGAAATTTTCGGGCGACGCGGGTGCAGGCAAGCGGATCGTATTAATGAGTGGCAACGAGCTTCAAGGCTCGAACGACCTGACCTTGGACGCCGCCACTAACGATTTGGTGCTTTCGGTGGCCGGAGACGTCGCTCTGGAAGGCACAACGGCGGAACTGCCGATATTCCTGCGTGGCGCTCGTGAGGTAACCATCCATTCAACGAGAAACGCGCACTTGCAGAATACGGAGGTAAGCGCTTCTCAACAGGCTACGATCAAGGCGGCCAAGGAATTGTACGTCGACAACATGCGCTTCAACGCGGAGTTGCCGAAGATCGTGATGGAGGCGACTACGATTCGTCTTTCGAACGTCACTTTCCCCCCTGGCGCCGCAGTACAGTTGAACAGCCTCAAGGGAGCCATCGACGGCCGCTATCCGAATTTCGGTACCAACGTTTCCGCAGCCCAACAGTTGGGGCGGGTCAACTTCCTGCAAAACGTAAAGTCCGGCGCCAATCTCCTGCACGACCGGCCGAGCTTCGACTCATTCGGCGGGAATATCAACATTGGCAAGCTGAGGTAGGACTCATCCTTTTGGGTGTTGGCTTATCCGGTTCCAATGCATTTCGGTATTTGTTCCTACCTTTCTTGAAATCCCTTCGGGAAAACAGGGAAAGCCGGCAAGGGTTTCC
>CAWVZQ010000497.1:0-2680 GCA_963934405.1 uncultured Opitutales bacterium
TGATATGGAACTTGCCCTTGAGGTCGCGGATCACGGCGCAGTCCGAGCCATGGGACGGATCGTTCAAGGCGATACCCATGTTCTTGCCCGGCTTGCCGTCGGTCAGGTCCTCGTCGATGAAGAGGTGGGGGTCCTGATCGTTGGGGAAATCGTAATAGATGAAGGTTTTGCCGTCCACTTGCTCGGCCGTGGTCACCCATTTGGCGAATCCGGGGGTGACGCATCCGTGGTGCACCCAGTGGACCATGTCCTTGCTCTGCCAGGCATGGTAACCGCCCTGCCCTTTGACTAGGCCGCCGGGGGCATTGAACTGGGTCGGAATGGAGGTGGTTTTCAAGGGGACGTCGAACCCATCCAGCTTGGCATCCTTCGCTTCGAAGGGTTGCTTACCCTTCTTGGGCATGCCGCCGTACTTGCCGAACATCCAGTAGTCCCCCGAACCCATAGTGAGAAACACGGGGGCATCGCGCAGGTTCTTGGGACCAACTCGGGGCTTGGCTTCCCAGTTTTGCCAAAGGGCGGATTGCTCGATGGTGAGCGACTTGGCCGAGCGCTTTTCCTTGAAACTCTTCAATTTGGTTCGCAGAGAACCCGCCTTGGCGGTGGGGGAAGCCACTCCCTTCTCTACGGTGAGACCTTCACTGGACTCGATGGCGGCCTTCCATTCGGTGGCGGTCTGGATGGACCATGACTCTTCGCCCAAGGCGAGGTGAGCAAGAAACAAGGCAGGGATGCCAATGGCGGGAATCAGGTATTTTTTCATAAAAACGGTACGGTGTTGGGAATGGGTGCTTGGGGTTTAATGAAAGGGGAACTATTTGCCCCTGGGCATTTCCACCCCTCCGGGCAAGAAGGTGACCTCGCGGTCGTTCGACACTGGTTTACCAGGCGCGCTGCGTCCGCGCTTGACTTCCTTTTCCAAGAGGAAAATCAGCTCGTTGGCTTTTGGCCGGTTGTCCGAGAGGAGGTTCTTACGTTCGCCGCGGTCCTTCTTGAGGTCGAAGAGTTGCATCGGGGGAAGTTTCTTCTTCTTGGCGTCGGCCTCGCGCGGGGCACTCCAGCCTCCGCTGCCCGCGGAAAGGCACAGCTTCCAGTCCCCCTGGCGAATGGAGAACGAGCCACCGATGGAATGACTGACCAAGGTCGTTCTACCGGTGCCCACCTTTCCCTTGAATACGGGTAAGAGGCTGAAGGAGTCTTCTCCGCCGTTGGCCTTGGCAGGTTGGCCGGTGATCTCCCGCATGGTGTCGTAGAGATCAGTAAGGCAGGCGAGGGCATCGGTCTTTTGGCCCGCCTTGATGCCCTTTGGCCAACGGGCGACGAAAGGTACGCGGTGACCGCCCTCGTAGACGTCCGCTTTGTGACCGCGATAGCCAGCGCTCGGGTCATGACCAAACTCCTTCAACAACTCGAAGTTCCCTTGCGGGGAACAACCGTTGTCGCTGGTGAAGAAAACCAAGGTATTCTCGTCCACGCCGGCTTCCTTGATGGTAGCGAGCAAATCGCCCACGTGTCCATCCATCTGCATGACGAAATCGGCATAGGGATTGATCTTGCTCGCTCCCTTGAACGGGGGAACCGGTACGATCGGTGTGTGTGGTGCAGGCAGCGGCAGGTAGAGAAAGAAAGGCTTCTTCGTCTTTGCCCGTTCCTTGACGTAGGCGATGCTCTTGTCGAACAAGTGGGGCAATACCTCGTCGATGTGGAAATCCGAGCCCATGGGGCCCTTGCGGTACCATCCGTAGCGATCTTGTTTGCTGGTGACGCCCTCCATGCGGTCGGGAAGAGCCGTGACCTTGCCAGTGTCGACCCAGACGTAAGGCGCCATGTCGAGTGATCCGCAATGGCCGTAGTAGCGGTCGAACCCATTTATGTCCGGCCCATTTTTGACCGGCTTGGAAAAGTCGATGTTCTCCCACTTCTTTTCCTTCTTGTCGACGCGAGCCCAGTCCCATCCGAGGTGCCACTTGCCAATCATCTGGGTATGGTATCCGGCCTTCTTGAGGAGGTGGGCCACGGTGGCCCGCTCGGCGGGAATCAAGTGGTCGCTGGTTCCCCGCAACACGCCCCGAGCAAGACGGGAGCGCCAATTGTAGCGCCCGGTCAATACACCGTATCTGGTGGGCGTGCAGACGGCGCTGGAGGAATGGGCATCAAAGAAGGTGATTCCCTCGTCGGCCATCTTCTGCAAGCGGGGGGTCTTTATTTTGCAGTCCGGGTTAGTCGGGGAAACATCCCCGATCCCGAGGTCGTCGGCGAGGATGAACACGACGTTGGGTAACTTGTGATGATCAGCGTGGAGAAGACAACTCGTAGCGAGAAGAGAGAGTAGAATGCGGGCAATCATAATTGGTTGGTTAGGAATGAATGGGTGAGAATCCTTGATGGCGGATCTACTCAAGAGCAAGTTCAGACTTGGAATGGAATCCAAAACGGGTTTCAGCGAATCACCTTTTTAATCATTAATTCAAAAGGGGAATCTCGGCGGATCAAAGCAAGGTTTAAGGCTTTTTCAACAATATGGCATCGATCAACACGTGACCATCCGTCTCCTTGGTACCGATAACAACCGAACTTTGCTTATCAAAGGCGAAGGTTCCGAGGGAGGCCCAACCACCTAGTTTACCGGGCACGCGTTGGTTAAGCGTATATTTTGTCTCACCCTCGGAGTGAGTAATGG
>CAWVZQ010000498.1:0-2674 GCA_963934405.1 uncultured Opitutales bacterium
TCTCGCCGTACTTTTTTGAAGTCCTCGGCAATTGCTTCAATTGCGGGCGTTGGTGGTCTGCGCCAAGGAGTGGAAGCGGCTTTGAAAAATCGTTTTCAAGGTAAGGCCGAGCATTGCATTTTCCTTTGGCTGGGTGGTGGAGCCGCCCAAATGGATACCTTCGATCCCAAGAAGAAAGGTGATGCCAAAGCCAAGAAAGCCGGATCCTACTACGATGCCATCGACACCGCCGTTCCGGGAGTCCAAGTCTGCGAGCACCTTCCCCGCGTAGCCCGTGTCCTCGATCGCATTACCCTTTGTCGAACAATTTCGCACGACGTCATCGACGAGCACGCGGCCGCCGCTTATCAGGTTCATACCGGTCGCCCCGTCAGCGGAACCATTCAGTATCCTTCACTCGGTTCCATCGTAGCTCACGAGAAGGGGCAATTGGAGAAAGGTACTCCGAAGTACGTCGTGATCGGTTACCCGAGCATCTCGCGCAATCCCGGATTTCTCGGAGCCAAGGACGGGTTTCTTTATCTCTTGGACGTCGAATCCGGCCCCGCAGGTCTTGCTCGTCCCGCAAACGTGGTTTCTTCACGCTGGAAGCGTCGCGAGGAGTTGTTGGGAGTTCTCCGCAAGGGTTACGTCAGCCGTAATCGCGAGGATCGTCGAATCCAAGATTATGACTCCACCTTGCAGGACAGCCTCGAACTAGCCGGCCCAAAATTCATGAGCACTTTCGAACTTACGGGGGAGTCGGCCGACTTGCGAGAATCCTACGGTGGTGAATTTGGTCAGCGTTGTCTGCTTGCTCGACGCCTCGTGGAGCGAGGCGTGCGATTTGTCGAGGTTTCTCACAACCTGAATTTTCTCAACGGTACAGGTTGGGACACTCATAACCAAGGCCAGCTCAACCAACATCTCCTAATCAAGGAACTCGACGACGCTCTCTCCACCCTCATCACTGATCTTGAGTCCAACAAGCTTCTGGACAAGACTCTCATTGCCGTGGGCACGGAGTTCGGTCGCCCGGCCGGATTCGATGGCGGGGGCGGTCGCGGTCACCATTCAAAATGCTTCAGTCTTCTTCTTGCCGGTGGAGGTCTCAAGCACCAAGGAGCCTATGGGGTTTCCGACGATCTCGCCCAGAAGTCGGTCGAAAACATAGTACCCTTGCGGGATTTTCACGCCACAATCCACGCCGCTCTCGGCATCGACCCATCCAAGGAACTCCATGCCGGCGATCGTCCCGTACCTATAACGGACGGCGGCAAGCCCATTGAGAGTTTGTTTGCTTGATGAGGATCATCCTTTTTCTTCTGTCAGCCTGCTTTGCCTCGGCTGCGCCCAAGCTATCCCTTACATGGGAGAAAAACTGGCTCGAAATTCATGGAGACCATTTGCCGGGTTCGATGCGCGTACATTATTTAGAGGCCTATTGCCGGGCAAACTCCCAGACCACGGACTGGGGGAAGCACACCGTGGTGGGGCACGAAACGAAGATGGTCTCTGCTTCGGATGACGGTTCCCGAATAGAACTTCTTTGCAACCTCAAGGATGGCGTTACCGTACGCCACGTCATTACCGCTCGTGACGATGAAATCGATTTCCGCCTCACCGCTCATAATCCCACAAACAAACTTTCCGAGGCCCACTGGGCTCAACCTTGCGTGAGGGTAGGGGTCTTTACGGGAACGGGAGCAGACAAGACAACCGACAAGTATGCCTACGTGAAGAAGAGTTTTATCTTTCTAGATGGCAAACAGGCCATGATGCCGACCCGGGACTGGGCTTTGAAGGCACGCTACATTCCCGGGCAGGTATGGACCGCTCCCGGCGTGGCTCGGGCGGACGTAAACCCTCGTCCTCTCCACAAGGACGTTCCTGACAATGGTCTCATCGGATGTTACTCAGTGGACGACAAGATGCTCTTCGCCACGGCATGGGAACCTTATCAGGAACTTTTCCAAGGAGTGGGCCGCTGCCTTCACAGTGACTTTCGCCTCGGTGGCTTGAAACCCGGGGAAAAGCTTGAGATAAAGGGTAAGGTATACTTGGTGAACAACGATCTTGAGGCCCTGCTGGCTCGTTATCGGAAAGATTTTCCCGAGCACGCGAAGTCACGCGGGCACTAGGCGACTATTTCGCGGATCACGCTTCCGTACACGTCGGTCAACCGCAGGTCGCGGCCTCCGTGACGGTAGGTGAGGTGCTCGTGATCAAGCCCCAGCAAATGGAGCACGGTGGCCCAAAGGTCGTAGATTTCGCATTTGTTTTCGGTCACGTGGTAACCGAATTCATCGGTGGCTCCATGAATCGTACCGCCTTTCGCGCCTCCGCCGGCCAACCAGACGGAATAACCGTAGGGGTTATGGTCTCGTCCGTTGCTTCCTTGAGAGAAAGGCGTACGTCCAAACTCGCCTCCCCACACGACTAAGGTTTCGTCGAGCAACCCTTTTGCCTTAAGGTCCTTAAGTAGCCCGGCTATGGGTTGGTCCACTTGATGAGCCATGGCCGCATGGCCTTTTTCCAAGGCGCCGTGCTGGTCCCAAGGGTTTGCGGCGTTGCCTGCCCCAATGCCTTCGTTGATGCAGCTTAGTTCTACGAAGCGTACGCCTCGTTCCACTAGCCTGCGGGCAAGCAGGCATTGGCGGGCATAACCTGCCGTTTGCTTGTCGCGGGAGTCCAA
>CAWVZQ010000499.1:0-2672 GCA_963934405.1 uncultured Opitutales bacterium
GTGGAGTTGGAGGAGTTCCATGTGGTCTCGAGGGTCAGGTTCACGGAGGTGGTGGCGGTGTTTTCGGCGACCCAGTTCTTGCTGATGCGCCGCCAAAGCGGATGGTAGCCCGGACCTGTGACGCGAACTTTCCCGGACAAGCCGAGAGGGTGTTTGCCCAAGATTCCCTGGCAGAGTGCGTGGAAGCGCTGTTGGTTTGCCTTGCGGGTGGGGTTGAGGTGTGAATCGGGGGAACCGAAGAAGAAGGGAGTGCGGTCGCTTGGACCCGGATTGTGGAGGTCTAGGAAGAGACTGAATGTACGTTCCTTGTCGAGGCGACGTATCCAAGCCTGAGCGGCTGCGACCTCGGGGTAGCGCGGTTGGTCGCTCCAGTCACGGTTGTGGTCATGGGGGACTTGGTTTTTACCTCCCGCCCCGCGTTCCACGTTGTCAACGTCCATGATGGGCACGATGTGGATTCGCGCATTTTCGCGTAACGCCTTAGCCTTCTCGTGGTCCGAGGTCAGCCATTCGACTAGACCTCGGCAGACCCAGCTGGATCCGGCTTCCCATGCGTGCTGGCGGGCCTGTATCCACAGGGCGGGTTGCTTGCCGTCGCCCTTGGGCTCCCAGCGGAGGGCGGGTACGGCATGGCCCTCCTCGCTCTTGCAAAGCTCGAAAGCTTCGGCCCCGACCTTTGCCTCCACCGTTTCCTCGACGAGACTCCGCGCATCCGCTAGGGTGAAAGGTGGTCCCCATGCGAACCAGATGGTTTCCTCGTTCACCCTTACCTCGTAGGTGAACAGTTTGCCCGACCGCTTGCCTGGAGGGGAGTGCTTCCAGGTCTTGTCGTCGGAGCTGACGGAAGCTTGGCTCGGGACCGCGAACCCCGAGCCGTTCAGGCTCAGTTTCCAGATGTCGCCCGGCGTAAGGCCCGAAACCTTGAAATACCACCAACAGGCCCAGCCCTTGCCTTTGTGGGTCATGGGGTGGAACCGAAGCAATCGGGCTTTCTCGTCCAGTTCCTCGACGACGACGGAACCACCTGGAAAGTCGGCTTCCACTTGCACCTTGGCTTGCAAGGCAGCGGTTCCGATGGTGAATGCAAGGAGGATGAACGGTTTCATGAAAGCAAAACACATATATGCGCCCTTTCCGTTTGCATTCAATCCCTACTTGTTGCGGAAATCCTTCTTTGCCGTGGGAGGGTTTTCGCGAAAGGGTCACGCTTTGGCTTGAGCCTGTAGGGCAATTGCTCAGAAGATGGTAACTATGAAGAAACCCAACCTCTTTTTCTCAACCTCGGTGACCGTTCGCCTTGTCCTGAGCCTCTTTCTCTTTGCCGTGTTGGCGGAAGCCAAGGAGCGACCACCGAACGTCATCCTGATCTTGGCCGACGACCTCGGTTACGGCGATCTCGGTTGTTTCGGCCAGAAGACACTTAAGACGCCTCGTCTCGACAAGATGGCGGCGGAGGGTATGCGTTTCACTCAGTTCTACGCGGGTTGCACGGTGTGCGCCCCGTCCCGCAGCGTGTTGCTCACAGGTAGGCACATGGGCCGCACGGTGGTGCGCGGCAACTCCACCCAACCGATCGTCATCAAGCCGGGCCAGCCTACCTTAGCCTCGGTCCTCAAGCAGGCCGGTTACGCCACCGCCTGCGTGGGCAAGTGGGGGGTGGGCACTCCCCACAATTTCACCAATCCCAACGACGTCGGGTTCGACCACTTCTTCGGCTACGTCAACATGTGGCACGCCCACAATTTCTATCCCGAGTTTCTCATTCGCAACGGCAAGGTGGAAAAGCTGCGGAACGAGGTGGCTCCCAAGTGGAAGCGCTGGCAGGACCCGAAGCTTCCGCAGGCGGGTCGCGGAGTGGCGGTGAAGAAGGTCGATTACGCTCCAGACCTCTTCGCGGAGGACGCTCTCCGCTTTATTCGGGAGAAGCACGAGCAGCCCTTTTTCCTCTATTTCGCCATGAACGTGCCCCATGCCAACAACGAGGCCGGCAACCAGGGCATGGAAGTGCCCGACCTCGGCGAGTTCGCCAAGAAGGACTGGCCCGAGCCCGAGAAAGGGTTCGCCGCCATGATCAAGAACATCGACCGCGACGTCGGCAAGGTCCTCGACTTGGTGACCGAGCTGGGCGTGGCCAAGGACACCCTAGTCATCTTCACCTCCGACAACGGTCCTCACCAGGAAGGCGGGCACAAGGCGGACTTCTTCGACTCCAACGGCCGCTACCGCGGGATCAAACGGGATCTCACCGAGGGCGGCATTCGGGTGCCCACAATCGCATGGTGGCCCGGCGCAGTAAAGGCGGGAAGCGCCGACGACCATCAATGGTATTTCGGCGATTGCATGGCGACCTTCGCCGAGTTGGCCGCAACCAAGGCGCCCGAGGATATAGACAGCGATAGTTTTTTGCCTACCTTGCAGGGCAACCCGCCCGAGAAGCAATGGGCCCGCAAGGGCCGCCTCTACTGGGAGTTCCTCGAGCGTGGCTCCGCCCAAGCGGTGCGCTTCGGCAAATGGAAGGCCATCCGCCAACCGATGTTCACCGGCTCGATCCGGCTCTACGACCTCTCATTCGACCACGAGGAGAAAAAGGACCATGCCAACCGCCGTCCCGATTTGGTCAAGCATGCCGCCAACTTATTGGACCAGTCACACGAGCCCGATCCCAACTGGAA
>CAWVZQ010000500.1:0-2667 GCA_963934405.1 uncultured Opitutales bacterium
CGAGCAAAAGCTTGCCGTAAAGAGTGTTTTGCTCCCGTTTCGGCAAGGTGCGGAATTTGTCCATGTCGAATTCCGGATCAACCAGAAGGAGAGAGTCTTTGACTCCCCAATATCCATTCCCGAACCCAGCCTCGACCCTCCAACCGGCAGGAACCCAAATGCGTTGAGGGATAGTCTGGGGTTTGTTGTCCGGCAGATCCAGTGAGAGAACTAACCGGCGGGGTCTGGTCTGGATGGCGAAATGGGCCCTGGGCGCAGTCAGATAGATCTCAAATCGGTGAAGATCATCCGGGCGGTAGACTTGATAATCATTACGTTTTTGTTCGGAAAATTCCTTCGCCATAGTACCACGCCCCTTCGACTCGATCTCAAAGATAAAATCGTACCAACCATCATGGGTAGCTCCCTCGCGGGAGTTGATGAATTGCTGACCGCGCGGGTCACCCGGGGCTCGTTCGTCGTTGCGGTAAAGCACGACGTATCCACGGTTCTTCTTATCGTTTCCGGGTGCTTTGAAATTAAGAGCCCGAGATTTTTCATCCAGCAAGGTGTAGGTCTTCGGTTCCGGACGTTCGCCCTCGAAGGTCGCTCGATCCACCGCCAGACGAGCCACCTTGAGATATTGCCGGAGAAGAAAGTCGGACATTTGCAGGGTGGCTCCGATATTATCGAATCCATGTTCCTTGTCATCCGAAGGGAAGGCGGTGGTGGGATCATCGGCGAAAACGTCGACCTGCAACAGGTCGCGCAAGGTGTTCCTGTACTGGACACGGTTGAGGCGACGCAGCAGGACGGGTTCTGGCGTGGAAGCGGTGGCCAGCTTGGGAACAAGCCACTTGAGGATGGCGGTCCGCTCAGCGGGAGCGGGTTGAGGTTCGTCTTCAGGAGGCATTTCGCCAAGCTCGAGCTTATCGGCAATTTCCCGCCATGTCTCCAGGTTCCCTGAGCCTGCCGGCGTCCAATTAAGTGTATCGAGGCGTAGCTTGGCCTTTTGTTTCTTCGGGCCATGGCACTGCACGCAGTGCTGCTCGAAAAACGCGGCGGGATCAATCGCGGATAGAGCGAGTGGCAGGAAAGCCAGCCCGACCAGGACCCTCATGCCAGCCCGGTCAAAGTGCCTTGACTGCGATTGAAGGCATCCTGTTCCGCACCCATGTTTTGCAACATACTGAGATACAGGTTACAGAGCGGTTGCTTGCTTTGGCCATCGAGGTGTTGACCATGCTTAAACCCTCCACCGGCAAGAATCATCGGCAAATTGACATTGCTGTGCCGACTACCGCTGCCCAAGCCTGAACCGAACAATACCTGAGTGGAGGACAACAGCGAAGTGCCGTCCGCTTGTCTTGTGTCCTTGAGGCGCCCGATGAAATGTGCCAATCGTCCCATGAGAAACTCTTCAACCACTGCCAACTGGGTGAGCTTGTCCTCGCGCTGACCGTGATGGGATAATGTGTGGTAACTGTCAATGACACCATCGAGCCCCCAATTGCAGTTGCCCACTGCAAGGGACACGACGTGAGAAGAATTAGTCTGCAGTGCGAGGTACATCAGATCGAGCCAAGCATCCACCAAGGTGCTGCCGATTTTCTCGTCACGGGCACCGGATGCCACTTGCTTGAGCTCAGTGTCTTGGGGCTTCGGCTTGGGGCGATCGACCCAGTCCTCGGCCAACTCCAGTTTCTTCTCGGTTTCCCGAATGGAAGTAAAGTATTCCTCCAGCTTGGCTTGATCTTCCGAGCCCAGTTGGGTGTTGAGGGATTTGGCGTCAGCCCGCACGGCATCGAGTATGCTACCACTCGAAGCCAGGGCATTGCGTTCGAACTTGCGTTCTTTCTCAGTAGAATCGACAAAGAGCAAACGGAATGCCTTGCTCGGCTTGTCAATCGAAGGTACCCGAACGCCCGCCCGGGTATAGCTCATGCCGTCCTGCCAAAAAACCAAAGAAGGGAAACGCGTCCGGTGGCCCACCAATTCGGCCGCCCGTTGGTCCACCGTCAGGTTGCCGTCGGGGAAAGCCGCCCGTTCCGTGCTCTTGATCCCACTGAGCAAAGTATGGTTGGCCCCGTGGCCACCGCGCACGCCATGGTCAAAGTTGGAAAATACGGTGAAGTCCGACTTCAACCTGGCCAAGGGTTGCAAAGTGGAGGTCAGTTCGTAGCCGGGCCCTGCTTTGGTCGGATGAAACTGGTCGACCACCATGCCAAAGGGCACGGAAATCACCGCCATGCGGTGCAAGCGACTGGCCTTCTCGATCGCCTGACTGGAACGGGGCAAAAGCGACTCCATGAACGGCAACGCCATACTCACCCCCGCACCGCGTAGAAAAGTTCTTCTCTGGATATTGCTTCCGCTCATACCTCCAAGACAATCAACTGCATGAAAACTGCGCAAGAAGATAAGCTATTCAGGCGATCAATTCCCTAATGACTTCGCCACCAAACTGGCTGAGTTGCTTGTGCCGGCCGGCGTGGTAGTAGGTCAGCTTGTTGTCGTCCAGACCGAGCAGGTTGAGCCAGGTGACGTGAACGTCACGGATATGATGGACGCACTCCACCGCCTCGGCTCCGATCTCGTCGGTCGACCCGATGGTATGGCCGGCCTTGGTGCCGCCTCCGGCAAACCACATGGTCATGGCCTTGGCGTTGTGGTCCCGGCCATAACTGG
>CAWVZQ010000501.1:0-2652 GCA_963934405.1 uncultured Opitutales bacterium
GTAGCGGCGTTCCGCCTCTTCGATGGAGCGATGCATTTCCATTTCAGTGAGAATTTCGCGAAGGGCCTGCAGGTTGGGAGGCGGTGGAGTGGAAAGATCGATCTCGACGTCGTGTTCGAGGCGAACCAGCTCAATGTTTCGACGAAGAATTTCTTGATTTTCGTAGACTATTGAGCAGAAGCGCTTGGGGGTAAGACGTCCAGCGTTTTCAATTACCTTCTCTAGCGTGCCATGCTCTGAGAGCCACTTGACGGCGGTCTTGGGACCTACGCCGGGGAGACCCGGGATGTTGTCCGAAGTGTCGCCGATGAGAGCGAGGTAATCGAGAATACGCTCGGGAGGCACACCAAACTTGTCGCGAACGCCTGCGACGTCCAAGGTTCTCCAACCGATGCGGGGGTTCGCGGTCGGAGGGGGCAAGAGCTGGCGAACGCCGGGGCAGATAAGCTGAGAAAGATCCTTGTCGGCGCTAACAATTAAGACTTCCTGATTCTGCTCGGCAAGAGTGACGGCGGCGGCGGCTATGAGATCATCCGCTTCCAAGCCGTCTCGCTCTTCGGAAGTATACCCGAGGGCCACGGTCAGTTGTTTGACCCAGGGAAGCTGTTGCTTGAAAGGTTCGGGAGATGCACCGCGGTTGGCCTTGTACTCGGGAAGCAAGTTTACACGGCGAGAGGGAGCCCCTTTGTCGAAGTAAACTCGCACGACGTCGGGCTTTTCATCGTCTTCCAGTCTCCAGAAGGTTCGAAGCCAACCATGAATCATGTTGGTGGGGAAACCATCCGAGCGAGAGAGTTCGGTGATGCCGTAAAAGGCACGGAAGGCAAGGTTGTGCCCATCGCATAAAAGAATCTTGGCCATGCAAACCGAGAAAAGACGGGAGATGGCTACGCTCGCAAGACTAAAGGGAAAGAAAAGAAAGGGCAGCAGGCTCTTGGAGCGAACATACGAGACAGGTCGGCTCACATTCGGCAAGTTGCTCCGGGGTAAAACGACCGGATGCCACGGCAAGCGATCTGGCGCCGATGGAACGAGCACAAGAGAGGTCGTGAGGAGTGTCGCCTATAATGGTGACCTCTTCTGGAGCAAAGGTGACCCCGTAACACTCGGAAGCCCGCGCCAGAGCGATTGGCCCAAGATCCAAGCGTTCGATCGCATCGTCGGCGAAGGCGCCGAAAGAAAAGTAATCCCATAGACCAAAGGGGACTAGCTTCGCCTCCGCAGCCGCCCGAAGGTTACCCGTGAGGAGACCCTGCGAATGATCGGGCGAAGTGTGCGCTGCTTCCACGACTTCCGAAACTCCGGGCAGGATACGAGCGTCCGAATCGGGGAGTTCCTCGGAAACGAAGTTTACGAAGTCATCGAGATAAGCCCGCAAAGTAGATTCATCCTCGGCAATGCCGAAATGCTTGCGGATAAGGTGACCGATCCGGCGATCGGTACAACCGGCGTAAGGGATAAGCGAAAGGTCGACGTCCACGGACCAGTGCTTGCGAGCCGATCGTACGATCGAGCGCTCCCCTGCCCCGGCTGTGGTGACTAAGGTTTCGTCGAGATCCCAAAGAAGAAGAGCAGGCACGACGTGACTCAGGTTTGGTCGAGCACTTCCAGAAGCTCGGCTTCGACGTATTCGGGTCTGGCTCGACCGAGTCGCACCCTAGCGAGACGATTGGCAAGATCCGATCGATCCGAACGCACAAGGACGCGAACGTAATTCTCCGTGTAGGCAGGCCAGCAACCGTTCTTCGGATCCTCTATTAGAATTCGAGCCTCGCGGCCGACTTGTGCTTCATAAAAGTCGTGGCGCTTGGATGCGGACAGGATGCGCAGACGGTCGCTGCGACGGCGGCGCTCCTGCATGGGAACCTGATCGTTTGCTCTCGCGGCGGGAGTTCCCGAACGTTCGGAAAAGGTGAATACATGGCAGTAAGCAAAGGGCTGCTCCAGAAATGTGCGGCAGGTCTGCTCGAAATCATCATTGGTCTCTCCGGGGAAACCCGACATGAGGTCGGTGCCGATACATAAATTCGGGACGAGATCGTTTGCCTTGCGGATAAAAGCGGTAACCTCATCTAGTGGATATTTACGCTTCATCGCGGCAAGTGTCCGATCACATCCCGCCTGAAGTGGTACGTGGAGGTACGGGAGGAGTGGATGACTGGGATCGGCCATGAGTGGAAAAAGCTCTTCCGGAATGGTGGTGGGCTCGATACTGCTAATGCGAATGCGAGCCAAACCCGGAACAGAGGAAAGGGCTTCGACCATTGCGAGAAAGTCGCGACCTTCCGATTGGTAGGTACCGACATTGACTCCCGTGAGGATAACTTCCCGAACGCCTCGGGCAGCAAGTGATCGAGCCTCTTCCATCAAATTGTCGAAGGCTCGTGAGCGTGCCCTACCACGAGCGAAGGGTATGATGCAGAAGGAGCACATGAAGTCGCAACCGTCCTGTACCTTGAGATTCGCTCGCCACTCAAAAGGAGTGTCACCATTTATGGAGAGGGAGAAGTCTTCTCTTTCGATTCTTTCCCTGATGACAACCGGACGATCAGTTTTTTCCTCTCCGATGTATTCAAGCAGGTTCATCTTGTCTTGGTTGCCGATGACGTAATCGACCCCCTGTATTTCAGCGACCGAGGAAGCTCCTACCTG
>CAWVZQ010000502.1:0-2646 GCA_963934405.1 uncultured Opitutales bacterium
ATCACCAGTCCATTCACTACAACCACCCGGTGAGCGGGATCGATTTTTGGCATGGCCGTGGAGGAGCCCACATTCGTAATGACGAAATCGTCAAGGCAGAGGTGTTTAACGGCAAGGCATTGATCGTAAGCAGGAACAGCTGGATGCATGGCGAAAAAAGAATTCTTTCGGACACCACCGAGATCAGTGCCGGTACTACGGAAGGTGGGCGGTTCATCGATTACAAGATATCGATCCATGCCTCGGAAAGGGAAATCACCTTTCAGGACAGCAAGGAGGGTTCGATGTCCATTCGTACCCATCCCGCCTTGAGGTTACAGGGAAAAGTAGCCAAGGGATCAGCTATCAACAGCGAGGGGGTGAAAGGAAAGGCCGTTTGGGGAAAAGCCGCCAAGTGGGTGAATTATTGGGGACCGGTGGACGGGAAGATGGTGGGCATTGCGATTTTCGACCATCCGAAAAACCCTAGACATCCGACTACCTGGCATGCCCGTGACTACGGACTTGTTGCCGCCAATCCTTTCGGAAAAAGGTACTTCAAGGCAGGTGACGGGGCCTTGACTATAAAAAAAGGCGACACCGTCACCTTTGCCTATCGTTTCTTCTTTCATGAAGACTCCAATGAAAAGATCGATATCCCGACCCACTACAAGACATGGGGGGAGTCTTATCGGCATAAAGCGAATTTCAAATAATGAACGCTCCGGGGAAAACACTATGAATACGAAAAAGGCAGGTCTTCTCGTTCGCCATGAAGCGGATGCCAAAAAAGAAAAAAGTACATGCGGCTGGCGATACAGGCTAGTGAGCGAAGGGGATGAGGATGTAAAAGCATGGGCCCACACCGTCGATATCGACGGAAGCAAGGCGCATTACCATAAGATCGGCACGGAACTGTACTATGTTGTCGAAGGCGAAGGCACACTCTTTCTAGACGGCGAAGCGCATCCAATAAAAAAGGGTTCCTTCGCGCATATTCCCCCGGGTGTTGTTCACAGTTCGGAAGGCCGCATGAAAGTTCTGGTCGTCGGTGTACCCGATATAGACGACGAAGATTTGTACTTTCCCGAGGAAGCGTAACTCTGATCAGGCTTTCCGGACGAAGGCCAGTAAGTGAGGTTAGCGACCCGGGATCGGACCTGCCATCGGAGGAGTCTCGAAGAACTTTCCTTCGTCGACCAAGCGCGGATCGTTGGTTTCGCGCAAGTAGTTCATCAAGCGGGCCCGCAGCTTCTTCACGGTATCGGCGTAGGCGGGATCACTTGCGACGTTCTTCATTTGGTCGGGATCCTTTTTCATGTCGTAGAGTTCTTCTCGTGGTCGCTTGCCGTAAGCATGATCGAAGAAAGGCTTCACCTTGGGATCCTTGCGGTTGGTCACGATCCATGCCTTGGTCGGCCCCGCATCCTCATCAGCCAAGGTAACGAAGGTCTGGCTTTCCAAGAGAGCAAAGCCCGGTTCCTTGGGAGTATCCAGCAGGTAGGGATCTCCAAGGGGCCATCGATCGGGCCGGAAGTTGATCACAAACTGAAAATCCTTGGTTCGAATGGCTCGTTGCGGATAAGGCAAGTAACCGGGACGGGAAGTGTACACATGCCTTTCCCGCCCGGTGAAAACGGCATCGCGGGAAGGATCCACCCAATCTTCTTTCTTCGACTCCAACACCTTCCATAAACTGCGGGCGGACATTTCCTTGGGCACATCCACCTGCCCGGCTTCCAGAAAGGTCGGAGCCAAGTCAGGCAAGCCAACGAAATCATGCACCACGCGTCCGCCCTTCACTCCCGGTCCGGCAATCGCCAAACAAACCCGGGTACCGAAATCGTAGAGGTTGCATTTACCATGGGGAAAGCCCGGAGCTCCATGATCTCCGCTCACCACGATGATCGTGTTCTCGTATTCGCCCAACTTCTTAAGTTCCTCGATCAAGATTCCCAGGCCCGCGTCGAAGGCGGCGATCTCACCGAGGTAGTCCGCCAAGTCCTGACGCACTTCGTGAACGTCGGGCAAAAAGGCGGGCATCTTGCCCTTGAGACCGTCGGGGTCGATGCCCCAAAGCTTCTTGCCCGACCCCTTGATCCATTTGCGGTGCACGTTGGTGGGGCCGAACCAATAGGCGAAGGGTTGATCCTTCTTTCGTCTGTCCAAGAACGATTGGAAGTTCTGGCGCGCTTCCTGGTATAGCTCCTCCTTGGCTTTCTCCATCGTCACTCCCTTGGACATCCTGTTCGAAACATGTTGAGAAAACACTCTGAAATTCCTGCCCGCTTTCTCAAAGGAATGAGCCCGCCCGCCGTAACCAGCGTCTTTGGGCGTGCCGGGAGACCAGACCTTGTAAGTCTTCCCGATGTGGTATCCGGAATCCCTAAGAAGCAGTGGCCAAGTCGGGATTTTCTCGTCCCAGACCGCCCCCTGGAGGATGGCTCCCCTACCCGTCTCCCAGAAATTCCTACCGGAAAGCAAGGCGCTGCGGCACGGCGTACAGGATGGCGCATTGACGGAAGCATTGGTGAAGAGAACCCCCCGCCCTGCCAGCTTATCGAAATTCGGGGTCTTGGCCAGGTCGTTGATGCCACCCGCGCCCTCGACCTTGGCATAAATGGAAGCCTGCCTTCCCCAGTCGTCGGCAAAAGCGAAAAGAATATT
>CAWVZQ010000503.1:0-2645 GCA_963934405.1 uncultured Opitutales bacterium
AACGCCAACGCCCTATCGCATCGTAGTTCTCCAAGGAAAATCCAATTGCATCCATCGAAATGTGGCAAGATGCGCATAAAGGTTTTTCGGTATGCATGGCCAATTGCTCGCGCAAAGTCTTTCCCTTGGAATCAGATGCGGCGACATCTAAATCAGGTATGTCGGGGGGAGGATCCTTTACGGGTGTGCCGAGGATGTTGTCCAACACCCACTTGCCGCGCTTGACAGGCGAAGTGCGAGTGGGATTGGAAGTGATGGTGAGGAGGGATGCATGAGTAAGGATCCCGCTCCGAGGTAAACTTGTGCCTTTCAAAGAAACGTATTTTAGGTCGTCGCCAAATTTGCCCCGAAGCCCGTAATGGCGAGCCAGCGAGGCATTGATAAACGTGTAGTCGGCATCGAGGAATTCGGTCACCGGACGATTTTTCATCAGCAAGTAGCGAAAGAAAGCCTCCGTTTCATCCCGCATGGATTGACGTAGTTTGTCGTCAAAACCAGTAAAGCGTTTTTTATCAGGTTGGACAAGTTCGAGGTCGCGTAACTGCAACCACTGCCCTGCAAAGTTTTTTGAAAAAGCTAGACTCCTATTGTCCGCCAGCATCCGACGAACTTCGGTCGCCAAGTTTGACCGCAATTGTTTCTTTGCGGCAAGAGCGAGAAGTCGATCGTCGGGCATGGTGCTCCAGAGGAAAAAAGACAATCGTGAAGCCAGCGAAAACTCATCCAGATCATGAACTGTTTTCGGATCGTTCGGGCTAGGTTGAGACTCGGCCCGAAAAAGAAAGCGGGGCGATACCAAGGCAGCTTTGAGAGGCAAACGAATCGCTTCCATAAAAGGGGCGTCCTTGCCGCCAACCACATCGTACAATCTCAACAGGCCGGAGATTTCCTGTTCAGCAACTGGCCGGCGATAGGCTCGCGGGGCAAATCGCCGCAAGACAAGCTCCGCGTATGCTCGGTTGCCGGAACCTTCCGTCCGAGTCCCCAAAATTTTTAGGCGAGAAGCTTGAAGCGCGGAAGATGGTTCGCCACTTGGAGCTTCAACTTCCAGCCACTGCAAGTAAAGATTACGGTCACGTCGCTTGGGGTTACTATTACTTGGGTCATAAAAATCATTCAGAAAAGAAACCCGGAAATGGGCGTTCCCCGCTCTCTCCACCTTGGCGCTCACTTCGTAAGAACCGGCATCCGGTGACTCGTGCGTCACTTCAAAGGTTTTCAGGTCTCGGTCATTTAGTCGGAATTTCATCTTCGCCAACTCGCCACCTGCCCGAGAGGCCCAAGCCTGCGCGCGAAATCGATACTCTCCGGGTCTTGGAAGCGAAACGCGAACCTCTACCTCACCTGTAGTGCTAAGAACTCGAGCATCTCTCGCATCGCCCGCCCCCATCATGTCCTTAGGTTCAATCCGTTGTAATTTTCTTTGAGGAGGAAACTCGCCGAGAACCTCATCCAGCACGGCATCCGCCGCCGACATGTATTTTTCGAGCAACAGCGGTGATAACGAAAGGGCATCGCCCACAGTATCGAAACCATGCCCGGTGTCGTCGGGGGGGAAATCCTTAGCAGGTTTGAAGTCAACACCCGTCAAGTCGCGAATAACGTTATCGTACTCGACCCGATTTAGCCTTCGAATAGTCACACGGCCAGGATCGGGCTTGCTCGGGTCGAGGCCAAAGACAGTCCGCTCAATCGCACCCAGAACAGCCTTGCGCTCGGCCACCGAAGGCTTTGGCTTTCGGGAAGGAGGCATGCTGTGCTTGTAGAGGTGTTGCCACACCTTCTTCCAGAAACTCTCTTCTTCCAACACTCCGTCATGTTTTAAAATGTCATCCAACACAAAGTCGCCCTTGCTTGCTCCTTCTCCATGGCAATCATAGCAATATTCAGCAAAAACAGGTCGCACCTTATTGATGAAATTCCTCTTTCCCTCTGCCGATACTGCATGAGGTTTTTGAGCAACGGAAACGGACCGAAGAAGACCCAAGCCCGAAAACGCAACCGCAAGGCAAAGCGCCAACATCCAATTTTTTCTATAATTCATGGCAAAGACACTTCTTTATATGCTTAAGGCTAACTTTCTTGCAACCGCAGGAGATAGACTGATGGAAGGAAAAAGAAAGGGGACGGGGCTATTCAGCTGACTCGAAAGCCAGAACTTTCAAGTCATCAAAGAGAATTTCCGTACTCGCATAGGGCAGTCCCCAGAGTGAGCATTTGCCACCTGCAAAAGGTTCATTGTCTTCGTGCGAGATAGACCAATCCGCAGGCTCATCGCCTTCGTTCCAAACCTTGGCCGAAACAATCGCCCCGTCATCTCCCTTGGACTCGGCTCGAAAGGTCAGGTTCATCCATTTGCCGGAAGCCCAAAGGTAGGGAACGGTAACGAGGGTTTCCTCCCCGCGAATTAATTGCAGGTTGCGAGCGGCGGCGTTAAGGCGTAGCCGATAGCCATTCACTCCCCCAAGGCCTGCGGCGAAGGCGGGCATCCGGCGACCCTTTCGGGTTGAGAAGATACGACATCGGAGTTCTGCCGGTTTCCCCTTCACACGTGGTCCAAAAAGAAAACCGAAGTCACCCACCGGTACACCGGGCAAGGAGAGAACCTTGTTCGCCCCCTCTTGTTGGACGGAGAAAGACCCGTC
>CAWVZQ010000504.1:0-2645 GCA_963934405.1 uncultured Opitutales bacterium
AACTGTACGCCTCCAAACTTGATCGGCAGAAGGCAATCGCGAAGCTTATTGAGTCGCTTGTGCTGAGCACTGAGTTTGCCTATCGCAACGAGTTCGGAGAGGGCGAGCCGGACGAGCACGGTCGGCGAATGATGTCGCCACGCAACGCGAGCTATGCCCTGGCCTACGCGTTGACCGATGCAAGCCCGGATGAAACTCTGGTCCAGGCAGCGGAAAAGGGGCGTCTGAATTCGCGCAAGGACTACGAACGTGAGATACGCCGGATACTCAACGATCGCGACCAGTGGTGCATCATCGACGAAAACGTCCAGGCGTCTAACCTCAACGCGAGCGTTACCAACCAGCCGATCCGCAAGTTGCGATTCTTCAGAGAATTTTTTGGCTACCCCAAGGCGCAGGACGTCTTCAAGGACGACTCGCGTTTCGGAGCGGGTCGTCACGAGCCAGCGGTCAGCCGCTTGATCGACGAGGCGGACATGTTGGTTGAGTATATTCTTGAAAAGGATGAACGCGTTTTTGAAGAGCTTCTTACGACCGAGAAGTTTTACCTATACCATTCAGGCGACAACCAAGCGATGAAGGCTGGATCGGATGAACTGAAGAAGGTCTACGAGTATTTCAGGAAATTCGACTGGGAAACATGGGAGCCAGACGACGTCGCCCCCCATAAGGAGTTCATGCTGACGATCTGGGAATTCCGCAAGGTTCGTGGAGGTGACAATAAGTCGTTGCTGAACAGCCTGAAAAGAATGATGCCCGCATTGAAACGTCATTTCAGCGCAGGACAAGCCAACGGCATGCCTTACATGAAGGTGTCAATGGGCTTCTGGCACGGCGGAAACGTATTGGGACGTACCGGGCAGCAGATGCGCGGCGAGCAGGTGACCTCGTACTGGAACATCGACTGGAAAAAATGGGACTATCCGCCCGTCCAGCCGGCCGCCATCCCTAATCGCAAAGGCATCTTGACCCATCCCGCCTGGTTGATTGCTCACGCGCAGAACTTGGAGACGGATCCGATCCATCGCGGAAAATGGATTCGCGAAAAGCTGTTGGCCGGTACGATCCCCGACGTGCCGATCACCGTGGATGCGGTTATCCCGCCGGACCATCACAAGACACTTCGTCAGCGGATGGAAAACCGGACGGGCGATTCTTACTGCTGGCGGTGCCACCAGAAGATGGACCCACTTGGCTTTCCGTTCGAGATCTACGACGACTTCGGCAGATTCCGAACCGAGGAAAATCTGGAGCACCCGGAAAATCTTCTCAAGGAGGCCAAACGGGGGGAAACCAATGCGTTTGGTGCCTCGCTTTCGGTTTACAAGACGTTACCAGTCGATCCTCGTGGAGTCCTTAAAGGAACGGATGACACGACGCTGGATGGCGACGTCGAGGACGCGTTTGACCTGATTGACCGTCTGGCGAAATCCGATAAGGTCCGCCAGTCCATCATCCGGCATGCTTTCCGCTACTTTCTGGGTCGCAACGAAATGCTTTCGGACTCCAAAACGTTGATGGATGCAGACAAAGCGTATATCGTTAACAACGGGAGCTTTGATGAAGTAATCGTTTCACTGCTAACCTCCGACTCCTTTATCTACCGCAAACCCAATACCAAGGAATAAACTATGTTGATCAATCGACGAGAACTTTTGAAGAAGACCGGTTTGGGGACTGCCAGCCTTGCGTTGACCCCTTCATTCAATCACCTCATGGCCGCGCCGGCGAAGGGTCCAAGTGCTGGCCTTCACCGATTCGTCTTTATTCGCAAATCCAACGGTAACCTGCCCCAACAATTTGATCTGCCTTCCTTTTCCTCCCGGGAGCTAAAGAAGCACAATGAGAAGCAGGCCTTCGAGGTGGACTTGGCCAAGCATGAGCTGCCTGATTGGCTAAAAGGGCTGGACGGGCACAAGGAGAACATGACCATCCTGCATGGCATCTCGATGTCGGTGAGCGGAGGTGGGCACTACTCCTACTCTGGCTGCATGGGTGCCTATAAAGCCGGGCGGGACATCCTCAGCAACATTAAGTGGGCGACCGTCGATTTCGAGCTGGCCAAACTTTTCCCTTCTCCATTCGGTCATGTTGAAATGTCGTTGGCGGTACCCCACGGGCGCGACCATAGGACCGGGATCGTCTCAGGCTATTCGGCTCCTGCGGCAAAGCAGCGCAACTACTGTTACGCTGACCCCATGACCGCTTACCAGGAATTGTTCAAGTCCGTCACCAATACGGACGAAGCTGCTTCCGACAAAGCTCTGCTCGACTACTTGCACGAAAAGGAAAATCGCAGGCTTAAGGGACTGGATGGTGATGAGCGGCTTAAGATCAGTGATCAGGTTGAATCACTCCAGTCGATTCGCGACCGTAAAACAAAGGTCGAGTCTTTGGGCGACAAAATTAAACAGCACCTGCCTGAAATCGATCCCGTCCACGCGGACGGTGGTGAAGATGCAACCCTTCCGCAGAAGCAGGCTGCTTTCACTGATGTTATCGTAGGGGCGCTCGCGTCTGGCTTGACCAACGTCGTCACCTACACCATTGACGACCTTGGAACCGACATAACCTCCCTCCCCGAGAATGAACAAAAGACGAGTATCCACCAGATCGGGCATGGCGGCCAAATTGCTGGTGCCGCG
>CAWVZQ010000505.1:0-2641 GCA_963934405.1 uncultured Opitutales bacterium
ACCTCCCTTTTACATCGACGTATGGTCCGGAGGTCGTTTCCGAGAGGCACATGAACTGGAAGCTTTCTTGGGCGACTCCCCTTCGGCTCAGTCTGGTGCCTATTTGTTGCCCGTGACGGTTGCTGAAACGCTTAGTCGGGGTTGTCGCAATTTGGCCATGCATTATCGCCAAGCGGGAAATATGGATTTGGCAAGGCTCTTTCTTCGGTTCGTCTCTGAATTCGATGGTGCTTTGCGCCGTGAGGCGAATGCCTGAGCAAATCTTAAGACCTGAGGATTTGCCGGGCATATCCCAAGAGGGAATGTCTCTCGCCGTTCTCGGTTTTCCGATCGGGCATTCCATTAGTCCCTCAATCCATAACGCAGCTTTGTTCGAAATGGCGAAGTCGGATCCCCGCTTCGCGAAATGGCGTTATCGACGGATAGAGGTCGAAGCCGAGCGTTTGTCGGAGGTATTGCCTCTCTTACTAAAGGCAGGATTTCGCGGACTAAACCTAACGATTCCTCACAAGGTTCAAGCTCTCGACTTAGTGGTTGAACTGAGTGCCGAGGCGAGAGCCATAGGTGCTGTCAATACCTTGATGGCCAGTGACGACGGATGGCGAGGTTTCAATACGGACGGTTATGGTTTGGAGCAAGCCCTCCGGGAGGAGTTGGAGGTCGACCTAGAGGGCTCCAAGGTAATTCTTCTGGGTGCCGGCGGAGCTGCTCGAGCAGCGGCGGCTCAATGCCTCCTTCGAGGTTGTCGCAAGCTTTGGATCGGTAATCGTTCGTCTCACCGGCTTGGCGAATTGCTAGCCGCTTTGCCCGAAGTGGGCGATGAAGTCGCCAGTGTGCAGGCTTTCGCTTTTGACGAAGCATCATCGGTATTTGCCGATCAAAGTGACCTCGTCGTCGTCAACGCGACTTCTCTCGGATTGAGGCCCGAAGACCCTTCACCACTCGACCTCTCTACGTTGCCGATGGGAGTGAAGGTCTACGACATGGTCTACAATCCAGCGGAGACCGCCTTGCTCCGGCAGGCGCGAGATCTCGGCTTGCGAGCGACCAACGGTTTGTCCATGCTAGTTCACCAAGCGGCTCGCTCCCTCTCTATTTGGACCGGAACGGATGTTCCCGTAGACGCAATGTTTGAGGCCGCTCGAAAAAAACTCTCTTAAATGAATTTCCTGTTATCGGCCTTTGTCCAAGAACACCCGACTTTTGCCGGTGTTTGGGCCTTTATCCTGGGAAGCGTCTTCGGCAGTTTCCTGAATGTTTGCGCCTACCGCATTCCCCGTGAAGAATCAATGTGGAGACCCGGGTCGAAATGCCCATCTTGCAACGCTCCGATTCCCTGGTGGTTGAATATCCCAATTTTCTCATGGCTTTTATTGCGAGGGAAGGCAGCTTGCTGCGCCACGAGGATTTCTTCGCGTTATTGGATCGTGGAAGCATTGACCGGTGCGGCTTTTGCATGGGCGGTTCTGACTTTCGGTGGCGGGGCTTATCCGGAGAAAGCTCTCATTGCCTCGGTGTTTGCCTGTTTGCTTATCGGGGCAGCCTTGACCGATCTTGAAAGTTTTATCATTCCCGATCGTTTCAGTATAGGCGGTGCCTTGATTGGCTTGGCCTTAGCCTTTTTCTTTCCCGCGATGCGATTGGGTGTAGAAGTTGGAGGCAAATTAGAGCATTTTCAATCCGGCTTGGATGCGCTGCTTGGGATTCTCGTGGGCTCGGCTTCTCTTTATTGGATTGGCCTTCTTGCCGAAAAAGCGATGGGAAAGGAGGCCTTAGGGGAAGGCGACGTTAAGTTGCTTGGATGTATCGGGGCATTCTGCGGTTGGCAAGGCGCCTTGTTTACAATCTTCGGAGGTGCCTTAATCGGTACGATTATGCTATTGCCCGTAGCCTTGGCTCAGGGAAAGGCCAAGCCCGAAGGGGATGAATCAGGTGAGCAGGGAGCTAAGGTCGGATGGGGCGTCGAAGTACCCTTTGGCCCTTTTCTTGCAACTGCGGCGTTGATTTATCACTTTGGACTCTTTTCATTGGTGGATCCGTGGTTCGAGAACTTTCGGATGATTCTCGAGTCGGATGTTGCTCGGTTTTCATTTTGACGTTGAGTTCTTTAGGCTGAAAGGCCATCGATAGTCCCCCCTTTTCGTTTTACTCAAGAGTCATATAGCCTGCTTTTCGATGAAGAAAATTCTAGCCGCTAATCGTAGCGAAATAGCTGTGCGTGTTTTTCGCAGCGCAACCGAACTGAACTTCCGTACAGTTGCCATCTACGCCGAAGAGGATCGTTTTGGCGTTCATCGCTTCAAAGCCGACGAAGCTTACCTCGTAGGGAAGGGGAAGGGACCCGTAGCCGCCTATCTAGATATTGAGGGCGTTGTTTCGATTGCCAAGGAAAAGGGAGTGGATCTCATCCATCCTGGCTATGGCTTTCTTTCCGAAAATGCCCCTTTCGCTCACGCTTGTTCCGAGGCGGGACTGACCTTTGTTGGTCCGCGGCCCGAACTATTGGAACAGATGGGCGATAAGGTAGCTGCCCGCAAGGCTGCCGAACAGGCGGGTGTGCCTACCTTGCCCGCTACGCCCGATCCGGTAGTCAAGCCTGCCGAGGCTAGAAAGTGGGCCAAGAAGATCGGTTTTCCTCTTA
>CAWVZQ010000506.1:0-2639 GCA_963934405.1 uncultured Opitutales bacterium
AGTGACCTGGAAAATGGACGCCTTTCCTTGAAGCAGCTTGTCGAGGATTACCCTGACCCTAAGTACGCTCCTCGCATGAACTACCTTCTTGGACAGTTTGCGCAAGAACTGAAGGAGTGGGGCGGTGCCATCGAGGCTTATGAAACCATTGTTAGGAATTTCCCCGAACATCCCCTTGCTGCTGATGCCCAATACAAGTTAGCTCAGGCTTACGAGGAAGCGGAACGGTTTGATGACGCCTTGGAGGCATACGTTACCCTTGCTTCCACATATCCGAAGAGTCCGCTGATCGCCAACGCCATGATTCGCATTTCCGAGTACTTCTACAAACGTGAGGTTTTCGACATCGCCGCTCAAGTGGGAATCAAGTTCATTGATCGTTTTGAGTCGCATCAATGGTCTCCCAAAATGGCATTCCGCGTAGGACAGTGTCACTACAAGGGAGAGGACTATGTGGATGCAGCCACGGCCTTCGATGATTTCGTCAAGCGTTTCCCCGATGAAAAGCTTTGTTCCGAAGCTCTTTTCTGGGGCGGTGAAAGCTACCGGATGGGTAAAAACGTACCGCTAGCTTTCCAACGTTATAATCGATGCCGATGGGATTTCCCCGAAAGCGACGCCGCTAAGTATTCGCGAGGCAGATTGGCCTTGCCCGAGATGCTGAGCCAATTCGAGAAGGAAGCTAACCTCGACGAGTAGTTAATCGCTAGAAGCCTATATTATGACTCTCCCTTTTTTTCTTGCTCAAGCAGACGAGACTAACGCCACAGATTCTAATTCCACTGATGGGAACTCGTCCGTTGCTGATGCAAATGCAACCGACGCCGCCGAGCAAGCGGTAGAGGTAGTCGCCGAGCCTACTTGGTTGGAACTCGTAATGCAGGAGGGGGCCATCGGGTTGCTCCTCGAAGGTGGTTTCTTCATGTGGCCATTGCTAATTCTAGCCATTGTCGGTTTGGCTGTCGTCATCGAACGTTGGCGTAGTCTCAAGATGTTGGACTCCGACGGAGAAAAACTGCGTCAAAAAGTAATCGAGCTTCTCTCCGACGACAAGCCGGAGGATGCGCTTACCCTATGCGAGAGTGAACGTGGCCCGGTGGCCGCTATGCTTTCCAATGGCTTGCGGAAATACCTTGTCCTCAAAAAGCTCGGGCATGACCAAGCCCAAATAGAAGATCAGGTCGTGAAGAGTATGGAAAACTATGGCGTTCACGTAGTCGCGGCTCTTGAAAGGCATCTCCCTATTCTAGCTACAATTTCCAGCGTTGCTCCCATGCTTGGTTTCCTAGGAACCGTACAAGGAATGATCGTGGCCTTTTCCGACATCGTTGAGAAAATGGGCGAAGTCAACATTGTCGAAGCCGCGGCTTCAGGCATTCAGGTTGCGTTGCTTACCACTTGCTTTGGTCTCATCGTGGGCATCCCCGCATATATATTCTTCAATTACTTCACCAGTATTATTAACGCTTTCGTTCTTGAGGTCGAGGGCACTGCGGCGGAGCTCATAGAAGTGGTTACCGTCCGTCTGACTCTTGATCGCCATGAAGATCAAACGAAGAAAGCCAAAAGTCCCACCCGTCGCAAGACTGCCGCGAAGGTAAGCGAGGAATGAAGCTCCGGCGGAACAAACTTTTGGTGGAACCTCCTGCCGGCTCTTCCAGTGACATAGCTTTCATCCTAATTATCTTTTTTCTTGTTTGCGCATCTGTTCAACCCGAGCAAGGCCGACCTCAGGAAATTCCCAAGAGCGAAGAAGAGCCCGATAAAAAGAACCAAAGCCAGAATCCCGAAGTGGAACTAACTCGAACCGCCGTCATACTGAATGGCGATCCTGTCCCCAACAAGAGTTTCGCCCCTCGCTTGGCAAGTTTGCTTGCCCGAAAGGAAAGGCAGGAGGACAAGGTCGTGGTGCTGAAGTCTCGCAAGGACGTGCCCTACGAACGCTGGATAAACGTTACGGGACTTATCGAGCAAGCCGGTGGAATCGTCACGCTCCAATTGGAAGAGGAGCAAGCCCATATCGTAAACTGAAACGATGAAAATTCCCAAACGCAGTTTCGAGGCATCGGTTCCATCCATGGCTATGGGTGACATCGCGTTCCTGCTGCTTATCTTTTTCGTTATTCTGGCTCGTGCTCAAGACGATAGCCATCTTCGTTGGGAACCCGCATCCGAAGAGGAATTGGAACAGGCGAAGAATTATAAGGCCAGTGTTGTCATCGACGTCGACAGCAAGAGCTATTTGAATGGTCGTCCGATCGCTCAGGGGCAATTGGCTGGAGCTCTCACTGATCTTCTCGGAAACGCGGAACAGAACAAACGCACCGTTCTCCTCAAGGTTCATAAGGATGCGACTGCCATTCATTTCGAGCCCGTCATAGAGGCAGTCAGCAAAGCCGGAGGAGAAATTCATCACGTACTCGAAAAACAGAGAAAATAGCAGAGGAACTTTTTTAGAAAATCAAAGAAACCATGAGCGAAGAACCAACAGTCAAACCCGTCGTAAGTCCGAAAAGAGATATGGAACGTCTTGGGAAGAACAGTCAAGCGGTGGTCGGCGAACTCCGTGAGTTCCTCGCAAACCTCAAAGGGAAGAGCCCAAAGGAAATGATGGGCGCCGTGGCCGAGAGTCATCTGGG
>CAWVZQ010000507.1:0-2633 GCA_963934405.1 uncultured Opitutales bacterium
AATCTCGCGCCCATCGACGTCTTTCCAAGTACGCATCGCCTCGGGAAAGATCTTGCCATCCGCAAGGCAGGAAGCAGTCACTTGAAAACACAAGGAAAGCAGGCCCGCATGCCACAGTAACCGGATCACTTCTTCACTTTTCCTTCTTTTAAGTAAAGAGCAAGCTCGGTCGCCAGTTTCGGGCCGATTCCCTCCACTGCCCTCAGGTCTTCCGGACTCGCTTTTCGGAGCTTTTCGATAGTGCCGAAATGGTTGAATAAGCGTGTTCTCCGAGAGGGTCCGATCCCGGGAAAATCGTCCAAGGTGGATTCGCGTATCCGGCGGCTGCGCAGTTCGGCATTGAAACGATTGGCGAAGCGATGGGCCTCGTCCCGAATGCGCTGCAACAAGCGAAGGGCGGGATCGCGACGGTCCAGCTTCAGTTCGCTCCGCTCGTCGGGAAACACTATTGTTTCCTCCTTCTTGGCCAAGCCGATGACCAAAGGGGGCTCTGCCTCGATCGAGAGAAAGGCCTTAAGAGCCGATCCGACCTGTCCAAGACCGCCGTCGACCACCACGAGATCGGGAAAATCAACTCCCTCGTCGAGCAACCTGCCGTAACGACGCCCGACGACTTCTTCCATTGCCAGGAAATCGTCATTGCCCTCGAACCCGCGAATCTTGAATCGACGATAACTTCGGCGGTCTGCCTTTCCATCCAAGAAGCGAACCATCGAGGCCACCACGAAAGTTCCCGAAACGTGAGAAATATCGAAACACTCGATACAATTTGGTTTTTTCCGTAAGCCCAGTGCCTTGCGAAGAGCAAGCAAATCGGATTTCTCGTTGCCCGGCATCCTCGGTCTCTCGTTACTGAACCGCCTGGTTTTCGAAATAGTCTTTTGCAGGGAATCGGCAAGATCACGAAGTTCCGCAGCTCTTTCGAAATCAAGGCTTTCCGCCTTCTTTTTCATTTCCTCCCGAAGTTCCGCAAGCCAGACCTGTGCCTTGCCCTCCAGAAACGAGCACGCTTCCTTTACTCGTGCGGAATACTCCTCTGGAGTTGTCTCATTTTGACCCGAAAAGATTTCTGCCCGGGCGTCGTCATAGAGCTTGAAACGACCGTTGGAAAGTCGCGTCGGACGACCGTCGGAAAGAAGAATCCCAAAACGTTTTCGCATTTCCGAAAGGGTTTCGCGCAGCATGCCGGAGCGCGGAAAAGGTCCGTAGTAGCGAGCGCCGTCGTTCTTTCGGTTGCGGGTCAAACGAAACCGAGGCAGCTCGTTCTGCAAATCAACGCAAACCAAGAGAAACTGCTTATCGTCGACGAAGTCCGTGTTGTACTTGGGTCTGTACTCCTTGATCAGTTTCCCCTCGAGTAAAAGGGCTTCCGCCTCGCTCTTGGTATCGAGAATCTCAAGGTCTCTGGCCATTTCCACCATCGCCATGATCTTTGGTTGGGAACGCACGTACTTGCGTGACTTCTGGAAATAAGTAGTCACGCGCCGACGCAAGTTTTTCGCCTTCCCCACGTAGATGACCTTGCCGAGGCGATCCCTCATTAAATAAACGCCGGGGCCTTGTGGCAACGATCGTGCTTTTCTACGCAAATGTACGAGTGGATTTTGCATTGGCAAAAGAATTGAACTACTGTAGCCATGGCTACGATTTCCGCAAAAACAAACTGGACCTTAAACCTAGGCAGCATTTATGAGTTCGACCCCTCGCGTCGAGACAATCACCTTGGGTGACGAGTTACTGCTCGGCATCCGCGAAAACGCCCACCTCACCTATTTGGGCAATCAATTGGCCCACCACGGCTTGGAAGCCGCCGCCAACTTGGTCATCAAGGACGACCCCGAGGAAATTCGGCTCTTTTTCGCCGAAAGCTGGGAACGGTCCGACGTCGTGATCACCACGGGTGGACTCGGCCCCACCTCCGACGACCTCACCCGCGAAACAATCGCCAAGTTTCTGGGCGAGGAATTAATTTTCGACGAGTCCGTCGAGAAACACATCAAGGAACGCTTCTCGCTCCTCGGCCGAACCATGCCGGAGATCAACCTCCGTCAATGCTACCGTCCCGAAAGCGCCGAAATCCTCGCCAACCCCTACGGAACCGCCCCCGGATTATTCATTAAAAAGGACGGAAAGATTCTCGTCATGTTGCCCGGTCCCGCCCGCGAGATGCACCCCATGTTCGAGGAGCAAGTCGTTCCACGCCTCCAAGAAGCCGGAATTTTCCCTGAAATCGATTGCTATTTGCAGCTTCGCACCGCCGGGATAGGCGAATCCGACCTCGCAGAAAAGGTGGGGCACCTGCTGGAAGGCAAGGAAGGCCTCATCGTTGGCTACTGCGCCCATGCCGGAATGGTGGACCTTCGCCTCAGCTCCCTTGATGGCGAAGTACTGTCCCAAGAACAACTCACACAAATCGGCGAGGCCTGCTGCGAAGCCATTGGCGAAGATTTCGTATGCTTCGGGGACCGCACCATCGCCGAGGTCATCTTTCGCGAATTGCGCACATTAGGCAAGACGCTTGCCGTTGCCGAGTCCTGCACCGGTGGCTTGCTTTCCTCTTCCTTTACCGAGATCGACGGCATTTCAAAGGTCTTCCACGGAGGCGCCGTCTGCTACCACAACGACGCCAAGGT
>CAWVZQ010000508.1:0-2631 GCA_963934405.1 uncultured Opitutales bacterium
GGGCGCTTGTGGGTCGCCGAGTGCTACACGTACGCCGACCGCACATTGATCTACAATACAGAGTTACGTGACCGCATCGTCATTTTTGAGGACACCGACGGCGACGGCAAGTTCGACAAAAGGAAAGTGTTTCATGACGGGTTGCAACGCCTCACAAGCATCGCTCTGGGTTTCGGCGGAGTATGGGCCACCTGTGCTCCCGATTTGATCTTCATTCCAGATAAGAACGCCGACGACAAACCCGATGGTGCACATACAGTGCTTCTCGATGGATGGCATTCCGGCAAGGTGCGACACAACATCGTAAATGGCCTAAAGTGGGGACCCGACGGTTGGCTGTACGGGCGCCATGGCATCTTGGACACATCCAAGGTGGGAAAACCGGGAACCCCGGACGAAACCCGCGTGAAATTGCGTTGCTGCATTTGGCGCTACCATCCAACCCGACACATATTCGAGCTCGTCTGCGAAGGCACCACTAATTCGTGGGGACACGACTGGGACGAGCACGGTCAGCTTTTTTTCATTAACACTGTGATCGGTCACCTTTGGCACGGAGTCCCCGGAGCATACTATGAACGCATGTACGGACAACACTTCAACCCTCACCTCTACGAATTGATCCAGCAAACCGGAGATCACTTCCACTGGGACATAGGCCGAGAAAAATGGGCAGACTTAAAAAAAACTGGTCTCACTCTCAGCACTGACGAAGCCGGTGGCGGACACGCTCACTGCGGCATGATGATTTATCAGGGAGACAACTGGCCCGCCAAGTACAGAGGCAAATTGTTCACAGCAAATTTTCACGGTCGACGACTCAACTGCGAACGACTCGAAAGAAGCGGAGCGAGCTATGTGGGAAAACACGAAGCTGATTTCCTCAAGGTAAAGGACCTCTGGTTTCGTGGTGTGGAGTTGGACTACGGGTTCGACGGTTCCGTTTATCTGCTGGACTGGTCGGATGTCGGGGAATGCCATGAAAACGACGGGCTCCATCGCTCGTCGGGGCGAATTTATCGAATTGCCTACGGAGAAACCAAGGCCAAGAGCATCAACTTGAAGAAACTGGACTCCATCGAACTGGCCGAGCTACAACTTAACTCAAACGAACGTCTCGTACGTCACGCTCGACGCATTCTTCAAGAAAGAGCCGAAGAGGGGAAAGACCTCATGGACGCTAAACAAAGACTTGAGGAGATCTTGGCAAAGAATCCCAACGTCACACGCAAACTGCGAGCAATCTGGTGCCTCTACGGCATGGGAGAACTAGATGTAAAACGGCTCTTGCCCCTGCTCGGGCATAAGGAAGAACACATACGTGTCTGGGCTATTCAGTTGCTCGTCGACTTGGGGGCCCCGAACCTTGAGACAATTGACCTCTTCACCTCGCTCGCAAAAACAGAGCATTCCGGCCTCGTGCGACTTTACCTTGCATCCGCTATGCGAAAGCTACCTCTAGAGCAACGCTGGCCTTTGGCTACCGCACTGGGGGAAAGAAAAGATTTGAACGAAGACCCTGTCTTCCCGCTGATGCTTTGGTACGGGATAGAGAGTGCCGTCTCCGCAAACCCTGCAGCCGCCCTTAAAATGGTAACAACATGCAAAATCTCCAAGTTACAACAATTCATTCCTCGGAGACTCACAGTCATTAAAAATTAGAGTCTTCCGAGAATTGACCGATGGCCAATTGAGTGTAACAATAGTCGCTTGATCATACCTTTCGGAACTTCAAAATTCCTGCCCCAACATAAGCATGAGTCTTAGTGCCACACTTGCCAACTCACCTCCCATCGACAGCGTCGGAGTAGCCGAGCGTGTGGCAAGATTCTGCACAAGAAGCATAAAGAAGTCATCCAAGATGGAGGCTCTCAAACTTGCCTTGTCCATGATAGACCTCACCACGCTCGAAGGAAAAGATACTGAAGACAAGGTGAGACGACTCTGCTACAAGGCTCGCCACTTGCACGTCGATCTGCCCGACCTCCCCACTGTGGCCGCAGTGTGCGTCTACCCTACGATGGTCAAGGTGGCCCGAGAGGAATTGAACGATTGCGGGGTCAAGGTCGCTGCCGTGGCAACCAGCTTCCCCAGTGGGCAGGACGATCTTTCTTTACGCATTCGGCAAACGAAAGGAGCGGTTCGACACGGAGCGCAAGAAATCGACATGGTCATTTCTAGGGGACGTTTTCTGGCAGGTGATTACCAATACGTGACCGACGAAATTGTGGCGGTAAAAGAAGCCTGCGGAGAGGCTCACTTAAAAGTCATTTTAGAAACAGGCGAGCTGTACACTCTTGAAAACGTTCGTAAAGCTAGTGATATCGCCATCCATGCTGGAGCCGACTTCATAAAAACTTCCACCGGCAAGGTGCAACCTGCGGCCACCATGGAAGTTACGCTCGTCATGCTGGAAGCCATTCGCGACCACTTTCAAGAAACAGGAAAAATCGTGGGCATGAAACCAGCAGGAGGAATCTCCAATTCAAAGATCGCCATTCGTTATCTAGTCATGCTCCGTGAAACTCTTGGCAATCGCTGGCTAACGCCGAAACTGTTCCGATTCGGAGCCAGCAGTCTCGCCAACGATCTTCTCATGCAAATCGTCAAACAAAGTTCTGGCGTATACCA
>CAWVZQ010000509.1:0-2630 GCA_963934405.1 uncultured Opitutales bacterium
CGCCAGACGCCGTTCCGGTAAGGCGTCCTGCCGGTCAGGATGGAGGAACGGGAGGGAGAACATACCCCGCAGGCGGAATAGCTCTGGGTGAAGCGCATCCCCTGCTTGGCGAACTTGTCTAGGTTGGGGGTCTGGATCACCGGGTGACCGTAACAGGCGAGGTCTCCCCAACCCAGATCATCGGTCAGGAATACGACGAAGCTGGTCGGCTTGTCCTTTGCCTGCCCCAAGCAGGCGAAGGCGAGGCCGACAAGAAGCGGAAGCAGTTTCCTACCCATCTTACTTGAGGGCTTTCAGTTTCTTGCTCACCATGGCGGCTTGCTCGCCCTCGAGGACTTGCCAGCAGGCCAAGCCGTTGCCCACGAGCTCGAACTCATTGAATTCCCAGACGATCTTCTTGTCGCGGGTGATCTCGAAAATTTGTGGGTTGTCCGGGCCGGCGTGGCAGTTACCCACGATGAAGTTCCCGTTTTCCCGTTCTTGTAGGCAGGTCATCCACTTGAGGTTCACCTCGGTGTCGGGTACCTTGCCCTTGATTTCCCAGACGACTTTTTTCTTAGGTGAGACCTCGACCACGCTATTGCCGCTTCCGGACGCGATCAAGGTGTTGCCGTTCTTCAGGCGCATGGCCCCGTAGACACGGGTGTTGATTAGGTAGTCCCAGACCACCTTGCCGTCCTTTACGTCGTACTCGGTCACCACGCCGGGGCGCTCCGAGCACACGAGAAAGGTGCCTTTGTCCGTGGCTCGGGCCCAACGAGAGGAAGTCGTGCCACCGGGCTTGAGGGCGAACTGGTGTTTCAGTTTGCCGTCCTTGTCCACCTCTATGACGCGTCCCACGCTGCTTTCCACGATTCGGGTGTTGCCATTCGGGAGGCGGGCGAAGGCGTGTACGTCCACCCGCTTGCCCTTGTTGCCGTTGCTGTTGGCGCAGTCGTATTCCCAGACGACCTTCTTGTCCAAGGTGATTTCCTTTAGGGTCGTCCAAGTGTCGTGAAAGAGAATGTTGCCGTTGGGCAGCATATGGACGTCGTGGTGGCCCGTGTGACCGCGTTGCGGTCCTGCGGTCTTGTGAGACCAAAGTACGTCGCCCTTGGCGTCGGTGATGGCGATTATGTTCTTCCCGTAAGAGGCGCCTACAAGCACGAGGCGTTCTGCCTTAGCGGCGAAGGTACTCAGGGAGAAGATGACTGTTAGGATAAGGGAGAATAATATTTTCATGGTTTTTCTAGTGAGGATTAAAAAGTGATTCTGCACGGGCTGCAAGTTGCGCGCTAAGGGGAATTCGAATCAAGTCGATAACTGAACGGGGCAGCAACAATCAAGACAATTAATGCTTCGGTCGACGCGTACGTGGTGAAAGTCATAAGCCACTACGGTTTATCGCTAATAGGTCTTACGAACCTGTTGTTCCAGACAGGTGCCCACCCTTGAGCTCCGGGCATGAAATAGATGGTCGTCGGGGAATTTTTGAAAACGTCTACTGCCTCCGAGATAGCCCTGCCAAGGACTTCCACGCTCGTGAGGTTTTTGCATTCACTGAAAGCAGCAGTACCAATGCTCGTTACACTTTCGCCGATAGTTACCTCCTTCAGTTTTGCGCAGTCAGTAAATGCGAATGTTCCGATAGTGGTAACCATTTTGGGAATGGTGATTTCGGTTAATTCATTACATGCGCTGAAAGCGTGATTGCCGATGGAGGTCACGCTGTCGGGTATGATAATGCCCTTCAGACCTATGCATTCACTGAAAGCATGGGACCCAATGATTGTAATTCCCTCGGGTAGGGTAACACTCTTCAGAGCTTTGCATCGACGAAAGGCGTTGATGCCGATTGTCTTGACCCCCTCGAGAAGGGTGAGGTCGGCGGCCTTTCCTTCCGGGCATTTGATGAGGGTTTCTCCAGAGCTGTTGAAGAGCAGACCGTCCTTGCTGGAGTAAAGGCCGTTGCCCTCGGGCACGTTTATCGCAGCCAGCTTGTCGCATCCCTCAAAGGCGTTGGCCGCGATGCTCGCGATGCCTTTTGCCAGATTGATCTCCTTCAATCCGGTGCAGTTTTGAAAAGCTGAGTTTCCAATCCTCTTGGCGCTCTCCGGAAACTCGATGCTTAGGAGGGAGCTTTTGTTCCGGAATGATTGGTCCGACACGTCGGTCACTCCCAAGGTCAAAATGATTTTGGTGACTGCATTGGTCTTCAGCAGGTCCTGATCGATCCAATCAGTAAATACCGGGTTTACGGCGGGAACCATAATCGTAACGGTTGTTAAGGCGCTGCATCCGAAGAATTGGGACAAGAGAGCCCCTTCCGAAGAGGTGTGGGAGATGGAGATGGCGTGATTAAGCCTCGGAGGAATGGTCACTTCTTCCAAGCTTTCGCAGGAGGCGAAGACCCCCGGCCCAAGCGTGGTCACCGTCTCGGGGATTGCCAATTTCTTTAGTTGGCTGCAACCGCTGAACGCGAAGCTGCCGATGGTGGTGACCGCCTTGCCCGGTTTGACTTCGATGAGACCGCTGCACCCCCTGAAGGCATGATCTGAGATTGTTGTCACCGAGTCCGGAAGGCTCAGGTTTGTCAGTCCGCTGCATCCCCTGAAGGCTTCTTTGCCGATGGTCGTTAGCTTTACGGGAAA
>CAWVZQ010000510.1:0-2628 GCA_963934405.1 uncultured Opitutales bacterium
CCTTGCGGAGTAATATTTATTCGCTCGATTTCAAAGGGCATACGCCCTGTCCATTGAAGGCGCTCGAGTGCGAAAGGCTTTATGCCGCGAACCGGCCAACCACGGTTCGTCCCACCGCAAAGCAAGTTTCCATTGGGGGTGAATTGGACATTGAGAATACCTGTCGAGAGGCCTTCGCGAAAGGGATAACAGGCTCCTTGCCAAACCCCTTTCACTTTTTCAGTGGTGGCCCGCATTACGATGGACTGGGTGTAATCTCCAAGAAAAATCTGATTCTCGAATGGACCGAATTTACCATTGGTTTTGTTGACAACGTATCCTGTAATCGACCTCCCCATTCTGATGTAGGGAAAGACAACTGCATAAGGCACCAGTTGCTTGACTCGTTCTTTTTCGGTTGCGATGCGCCCGCCGGACTCAGGCTGGTTTGGCGAAGCGCCCATGCCGGGGGCATACTTGTACCAGTTGTAACTGATGGGATGACCCATGAAACCTCCTTCCTTTACGAATTTGAGGCTACATGAAGAATTCCATGGACCTTGGCTCTCTATGTAAAACAAGGCGCCGTGCTCATTGGGACCGATTCCTCCGGGACTACGAAGACCACTCGCAATTGGTATGGTCTTGCCTTTGGGAGTAATCTTCAAGGCCCATCCCCGGAAAAGGGCCCGCGAATGGTACGAAGATGACAACCCTAGGGCAACGTAGAGATTGCCTTGGGGGTCGAACTTCGAGCCAAAGGCATATTCATGGTAGTTGGCGTAGCCCCAGGCATCGGAAATAACCTCGAACAGGTCTGCCTTGCCGTCGGTGTTGCGATCGGTTACCCGGGTCATCTCACAGCTTTGGCTCACATAGAAGGCATCGTCCTTGTAGGCCAAACCGAAAATCTCGTCGAGGCCGGAGGCGAAAAGCTCGTATTTCGGGTTGGGCTTTTCCTCGTCCACGCCGGAAAGTAAATAAATGTCGCCTCGCCGGGTACCGATTGCGATCCGTTTGTCAGGAAGAGTTACGAAGGCGCCGGCTTCTACCACCAAGTCCTTTGGGATTGGAAGGTTGACCAATTTGTAATACTCGCGTTCCCGACTGGCTGTGCCCCACATGTCGCCAACTTCTTCCGCCCAGGATGAAACATTCAGTGCTCCGACAACAAACAAGCCCGCAAACACAGTAAGTATAGGGTTAGCGCAAAAGGTCATAGTCCAACCTCAATTGGGATTTACCCTTGGGCAAATCAAGGTTTAAAAGAAGCTCGAAGGAACTTTCGTCAGAACCAAGGGGTCTCAAGGCATTGGGCGTTGCTCCGTTGGCATGAAGATTGAGCCGCAGGTCAGGTGTCTTGTAGCTGGTTTCAGAAACCTTCTCGATTTTTCCAACCAATGCTCGGAAGTGGATGGTTTGCGGTTCATCTACCTCCATCTCCAAGACACGCTTAAGCAGTGTCTTGCCTTCCTTTGCCACGGAGAGAGACATGTCTTCGATCAAGACCTCGCCGATACGATAGGAGAAAGTGGGAACAAAATCGTCGTCGAGGGAATATCCAAGGAATTGGTAGCCAAGATTCTTCGGATAGAGAGGATCGGGATTTACTGGGTTCTCTTTGTTCATCACGGGAAGCAAGGGCCAAGGAGCCTCGGAGTCGGGCAAGGCATGAAAGGACAGGTCTTGGGCCAAGGAAATCGCCCGTGACTTCGGATTGAAGTTCCCAGCCCCCTGTCCACCCCATCCTACGTTAACGAAATCCCCCATCCAAAGACTCGAAAGCGTTCCCGTTTCCGCATTAAAGGCGTAGTTAAGTCCACCGGGGAAACCCACGGCAATGCCACGGTAACCGGCAATACGGCTTCTTCCTCTGTAGGTCCTCACAACTTTTCCTACCTCCAAAAAAGATCCGGGAGAATGAATCCCCGATGGAGTGGGAGCTCCTTGTCCGTATGAAAGATAATGCCATATGGCCTGAATCTGAGCATCGGTCTTTCCTTCCAAAATATCCTTGCGAGCACCTTGGCCTCCCGCCCAGTAGTTGGGCATCACGATTCCCGGTCGGAAATTAGCCGGGTTGAGCATAAACCGATAGAACCAACTCGGTTGCAATCGTTCGTAGGAAGTTAACAAATCAATACCTTTGAATCCAGGCGAATCCTTGCCGTTGAAATTGTGACAGGTTACGCAATTCAGCCCTTTTTCACCAACTAACTGGTGGCCTGCCGACCGAATTTTTCCGCGCTCTTGTCGCTTCGGTTCAACGAATGAAATGGATTCAAGCTTGTCCACTTCGGCTAGCATGTCGGGGAGGTGTATTAGGTTATCCTCTTTAAATTTAGGCATCCTCGTATGCATGTAGGGCCTAGCGGATTCTCCATCGAACATCACTTTGCGCATCCATTGAGGTTTCAACTTGGCTCCTGCTAAGGTCAGTGGCGGCGGAATTCTTGCCTCATTTCCCAAACCTTCTTCAGATGTATGAAGGTGGGGCAGGAATGCTTTCGAGGGTCCTCCGTAGTCATCTCGCGAATGGCATGCGATGCAGTTGAACGCCGTTAAGCTCACTGCGATTTCTTCTTGCGCAGAAGGTTTGCGCCTTGGCTCGGAAAGCACTTTTGTTATGGCTTTTCGCTGACTGTCAGA
>CAWVZQ010000511.1:0-2627 GCA_963934405.1 uncultured Opitutales bacterium
TAAGGACTTGCGCACGAGTGAATCAGTTAGACGAGTCCTGGGTGATTTCCTCCGGCGTACATGGCGCAGACCAGTGAGCGACGAAGAGCTAAACCAGTGGACTGCACATTACACGAGGATCCAAAAACAAGGTGATTCTGAGATTCCCGCCCTCAAGGAAACCCTTGCCGCCGCCCTGGCCTCTTCGAATTTCATTTACTTGAGCGAGCCGCATCCGGCCAAACAACCCCGGAAGCTGTCAGCTCATGAATTGGCATCCCGACTTTCCTATTTTCTCTGGAGCTCCCTGCCTGATGAGGAGCTCTCCGAGTTGGCTGACTCAGGCCGCCTCTTGGAATCATCCGTTCTAAAAAAACAATTTTCCCGCATGCTTGCGGACGAAAAGGCCGACCGTTTTGCCGAACAATTCAGCAGGCAATGGCTCGACCTCGAAGGCGTGGATCGGGTGGCCATCAATCCGCAATACTACAGGAATTTTGACAACCGCTTAAAACCCGACATGGTTGGTGAAACGCTTGCTTTTTTCAGGGAAATCCTTCGCAGCAATACTTCGGCCCTCCAGTTTCTCGATGCTGACTTCACCATGCTTAACGCAACACTAGCCAAACACTACGGATTGAACGGCCCAAAATCCCAGAGGTTCGAGCGCGTCTCGCTCAAGGGCACCAACCGACCGGGTGGTCTGCTCGGTCATGCCTCCACCCACCTCGCCGGGTCTGACGGAGCGGACTCTCACCCGGTCAAGCGGGCGGTCTGGATTAGGGACCGACTCCTCAACGATCCCCCCAACCCTCCTCCGCCCGACGTCCCTGGTCTTGAAACAAGCGTGCCAGACTTTGAAAAACTTTCCATTCGTGAACAGCTTGCCCTTCATCGAAAAAAGGAGGCTTGCGCCGATTGTCATCGAAGCATTGATCCTTGGGGAATTGCCCTCGAAGGATATGATGCCATAGGCCTGTTGCGAAATAAGACCGCTCGCCGCAAAAAGCCCGTTTCCACCGAAACCATCCTGCCGGGGAATCATGAGATTTCGGGTTTGGCTGACCTCCAGAAGTTCCTGCTCAACGAGAGGCGTGAGCAGTTCGCCCAGGCATTGGTGTCGAAATTACTGACCTACGCCCTGGGTCGTTCCCTTAAACTGGAAGACGAACCCCTAATCGAAGAATTAAGCGCAAGCTTTGCCGAGAACAACTATCGACTCGCTGACCTGATGAAAAACATCGTCACGAGCCGGCCTTTTTCATCGCGATGACGACCACAGATATGTATCGTCCAAGGGGCAAGCGAAAGGACGCCAAAATGAACCATACGGCTCTTCAGATGAATCGCAGGACCATGCTCAAGGCATCTGGCGCCTCGCTCGCGTTGCCCTGGATGGAATCATTTGCCGGTGCCCAGACAAAATCGCCTCCGCGTCGATTCTGTTCCATTTATTTCCCTTACGGCGTAAGCCTGCCCAAACAAGGTGGGGAATACGGCCAATGGAACTGGTTTCCCAAAGGTTCAGGTAAGGACTTTACCTTCAATAAATCCCTTAAAGGACTGGAGCCTTTTCGTGACCAAGTGACGATTCTTGGAGGCCTTTCCCATCCCAAGGTTCGCCGAATCGGAGGGCACGATAGCGGAGATACCTTTCTTACCGGCGCGGAACTGAGCCTTGCCACTACCGGGCTGAAAAATTCAATTTCCTTGGATCAGTTCATGGCACGTACGCACAAGCTTGGGGAAAGTACGCGCTTCACCAGCCTTGTCCTCTCCTCGGACGGTGGGACCGGCATGCCCACACGAGCCAACACTCTTTCTTTCTCAAGGACCGGGCAACCCATCCCCTCCTTCAACCGGCCAGCCATTGTTTTCGAGCGCTTGTTCGGGCTGAAAGGAGACTCCATTGAAGCCCAGAGAAAAGGTCTCACCCGGACAGGCAGCCACCTCGACCTGCTTCTTGATGAAGCCAAAAGCCTGCATCGTAAATTGGGGAAGGCGGACCAGGGCAAACTGGATCAATACCTGACTTCCGTGCGAGAGATTGAGCAGGACGTCGAGCGTTCCGCTCAATGGCTCAAAGTCCCCCGACCAAAAGTGAATGCCGAAGGGCTTAGCCTGGATGCGGACAATGAAACCCCGGGCAAGCTGATTCACACCATGCTCGACTTGATTGCGCTCGCCTTTCAGACCGATTCCACTCGCTTCATAACCTATCAGCTCGCAAGCATGCATGGGGCAATCTCGATCGCGAACAAGTTTCCTACTCTCCTTGGCTTCACTAACAACGCTCACGGATTGGCCCATGGCGCTGGCAAAGGGAAAAAGGGAGCCGAAAACAAGGGGAAATGGGATCGGTATCAGGCAGAATGTTTGTGTTATCTAATCAAGCGACTGAGCGAGATGGAAGAGGGTGATGGGTCCGTTCTGGATAACACGTGCATTTTTTACGGGAGCAGCAACAGTAAGACCCACAATAACACCAACTATCCCTTGATCTTGGCCGGGGGCAAGAATATGGGCTACCAACACGGGCAGTACCTAACCTTCGGTAAGGACGTGCCCCTCGCCAATCTCTTCGTCACCATGCAAAAAAGCATGGGCGTACATGCAGATACCTTCGCCGACAGCACCGGAGGGCTCGA
>CAWVZQ010000512.1:0-2623 GCA_963934405.1 uncultured Opitutales bacterium
AGCACCTTGCTTTTTCTCATTTTAAAAAGCAAAAAGCTAATACTTCTTGTCTCGAGAATCGAGCAGTATGGTCACGGGACCGTCATCCACCGCCTCGACGGCCATATGAGCGCGAAACCGTCCGGTGGGGACTGGCTTTTGCAGCTCTTCGGACATCCTCTCTACAAAACATTCGTAAAGAGTTTCCCCAAGATCAGGAGAAGCCGCCCGATTGAAGGAGGGGCGAAATCCCTTTTTCAAATTCCCATAGAGAGTGAATTGGCTCACTACCAACACATCCAAATCTCTATCCTTCAAGGATAAGTTCATGCGGTCATCATCGTCCTCAAAGATTCTCAACCCGGCGATTTTAGGAACAAGCCAGTTCAAATCTTCGACCTCATCCTCACCCGAGACTCCAAGATATACCAGAAGACCTTCTCCGATTTCACCAACGACTTCGCCCTCCACTCGAACAAGGGCTCTTTGAACACGACGTACGACAGCCCTCATCTGATCCTAAAACCCTAGCTTTGGGCTATTTCAAAAAATTGGAGCAAATAAATAATCCCTAGACGATTTTTCAGAAACTGAAAATTATGCAGATTCTGCTGAGACAAAATGGCGAAAAGCCTAGTCTTCCGCCGCTACGGCATCCATGACCTCGGCGGCGGCTTCAGCAGCCAATGGGGTGGTGAGGTAACGTTCTCCGCAACTAGCCCCAATCACGACGATGCGTTTACCTGCCATTTCAGGACGGTTGCCAATACGCAAGGCGGCCGTGACCGAAGCCCCCGTGGAAATACCTCCGAGAATCCCTTCTTCAATACCAAGGCGACGAGCCATAGCGAATGCGTCATCGCTGTTAACTCTTTGTACCTCGTCCACTATATCCAAGTTCAAATTCTTGGGAACAAAGCCAGCCCCAATTCCTTGTATCTTATGCGGCCCCGGCTTCACCTCTTCACCGGCGAGGGTTTGGGTGATTACCGGACTTTCATCCGGTTCGACCGCTACCGAAAGGAGATCGGGATTGCGTTGCTTGATCACCTCGGAAACTCCTGTGATCGTGCCCCCGGTTCCAACGCCGGCGACAAACGCAGCGATATCCCCCTCCACGTCGGACCATATTTCCTCGGCAGTCGTCTGACGGTGAATCTCCGGATTGGCAGGGTTTTCAAATTGCTGCGGCATAAATCCTTTTTCGCCATACTCCTCCAACAATGAATTCGCCTTGGCGATAGCACCCGGCATTCCTTTGGCCCCGGGAGTAAGCACGATGTCGGCTCCAAGTAAACGGAGGAGGACTCGGCGCTCCTTCGACATGGTTTCCGGCATCGTCAATAGGCACTTATAACCTTTGGCTGCGCAAACGAAGGCAAGAGCAATGCCCGTATTCCCCGAAGTAGGCTCTACGACGACACTGTCGGGATTCAATTTCCCATCACGCTCGGCAGCTTCGATCATGGAAACTCCGATTCGATCCTTTACGCTCGCAAGCGGATTGAAAAATTCACCCTTCATGTAAACCTCGGCATTACAGCCGGCAGTTACCTTGTTGAGCTTGATTAGGGGCGTACGCCCAATGGAACCGGTTACGTCTTGGTTAAGGGACATGGCAATAGGGTTGGTTAAGGATTTAACGGGGAAATGAGATTTGGGAACAAATGGAAATACAAAAATCTCCCTGTAAAGTGGACTTACCTCCTTCGAGGTCCGAAGCTACGAATGGGAGCCTTTCGGTTAGAATCGGCGTTTCTAAGACGATAAACGATCCTTCCACGATTGAGATCGTAAGGACTCATTTGCATCTTCACCACGTCGCCCACGGTGATTTTGATGAAGTGCTTGCGCAATTTCCCGGAAATATGGGCAAGCACCTTGTGTCCATTTTCCAATTCCACACGAAACATCGTACTGGGCAAAACCGCAACAATCTTACCCTCGACCTCAATATTTTCTTCGGACGTCATGAAATAGTGTAACGCATTCTGTTATTTAGGTTTATCATAGAAATTCAAAACATCATGTTTTCCCCATACGTCAAGCGAGCATGCCTTAGCGATTAAGGACATTTCCGGCTTGCGAACAATTCGCCAAAACCGTTTTAAGGAAACCCAAATGCTTGAAATCGCAAAGGAATTAACAACTTGCCCCTTTGAGAAACTCCATCCGTCGCAACTCAACCGCGACGACGAATTTTTCATGAAACTCGCCTACAATCTCGCCATCGACGCATGGAATGCAGACGAAGTCCCGGTGGGCACGGTAATCGTTCATGGAGAGGAAGTCATTGCCTCCGCCCGCAACGAAACCAGAATTGCCAAAGATCCCACCGCTCACGCCGAAATCATTGCCATTACAAAAGCCGCCAGCGCGATCGGAGACTGGCGCCTGAACGAATGTCGATTGTACGTCACGAAGGAACCATGCCCCATGTGCTCCGGCGCGGTGATCATGTCTAGAATAGGAGAAGTCCACTATGCAGTACCCGACCCGAAGATGGGCTGCCTCGGAGGCGCCACGGACCTAAACGCCCTCCCCTTCTCCAACCACAAAGCAAAAGTCTCGTCCGGTCTCTTAAGTCAAGAATCCCTCGCCCTCCTTCAGGCATACTTTCAAGTCAAACGTCAAAACCCGAAGA
>CAWVZQ010000513.1:0-2619 GCA_963934405.1 uncultured Opitutales bacterium
TGAGGTTGCGAAACTTTATCCAGCCGGCGTGGCCCTCGGCACCGTAGGTCTGAAAAGCGATGGAGCCGGCTTCCTCCAGATCGGCCCTTGGCTTGGGGGCGCTGTAGTCGACGATGGGTTGGTCGTTCAACCAGGCCCGGATGCGGTTGCCGACTACGAGGAGGCGCACCTTGTTCCATTGGTGGGGCTTGCGGTTCTCGTCCTTCTCGTCTCCCTTGTCCAGCCAGTCGTCGAGGTAGAGGCCGACGTATTCCCCGGCCGCCCCGCGCCCCAGATTCAATTGGTAGGGACGTCCCAGGCGCTTGGTCTTGGATCTCCTGAAGTAGATCCCGCTGTTGTACTTGCCGTGCTCGTCGATCTTGTACTCCAGTCGCAGGTCGAAGTCCTTGTAGTTTCCTTTGCTTACCAGTATGCCACTGCGCTTTGGGTCACCGTCCTGACCACCCACGATGACGCCGTCCTCCACTCGCCACTCTGCCTTGCCTGCGGGTTCCCACTGGCTGAGATCCTTGCCGTTAAAGAGGCACTCTTGTTCGGTGTTCGCTCCGATGGAGAAAGCAGGATTTACAAAAAAGAGGATACTAAAGGTTCTTAAATACATGCTTTGGGAATTGAAGAGTCGCCAAGGTTTGTCCCTTGCTACCACTTAACCAACCCAAATTGATCCCATCATGCAATTCCGATTCTCAATTAGGAAGGGTTTCAAGGGTAGGGTCCTTCCTTGCGTATCTGGGTCCGAAGGAGTTTTTTCGGAATATGAAAGTTCTCTCGCAGGGGAGCCAATCAATTAATTATTTGAGGTAGTACCCGAACTCGAAAAGGTTCTTTCGGAGTGTTTATTTAGTTAGAATTTCCACTATAAAATACATGGAGACACAAAATCCGATTACTATTGTGGGAAGCCTTAACAGTGTTCCTAATCTGGTGATGAGGAAGTCAGTTTGCATCCATTCAAATCTATTGTTTTTCATGTTTATCAATGAAATTTCCTAAACTTTTTGAATTATCTCAGATTATCATATCCGGCTTTAGCAAAAGGGCAAAACCCAGTCTGTTTTTTCAGCTTAGCCGAACAGCGGAAGGGGATTGCCGTCGCATATGGGTAACGGACGATCATCGCGATCCATTATCATTTGGCGGTGATCGATGCCTAATGCATGAAAGATCGTGGCGTGCAGGTCTGGCGGCCCGCATGGTTTACTTGCAGGCTTGGCTCCGATGGCGTCGGAACTGCCGTATATCTGACCGCCTTCAATTCCTCCGCCTGCGAAGGCTACTGAATAACAATCAGGAAAATGGTCGCGGCCTGCACCGCCGTTTATTTTTGGCGTGCGTCCGAACTCGGTTAGCAGGACAACCAAGGTCTCTTCCAGCATTCCACGTGTCTTTAAGTCTCCGATTAGGGCCGTGGTTGCTTGGTCAAGAGGGGGGAGCATATTGTTCTTGAGGCGGTTGAAGTTGTCGGAATGGGTGTCGAAATGGTCGCCCTTGGAGCCGTTGAGGTCTCCCGCGGCGCAATACACCGTAGATACGGGGACTCCCGCTTCCGCCAGTCTGCGCGCCGTAAGAACGCTCTGACCGCAAATGTGCATGCCATAGGTCTCCCTAGTCTTCGAGGATTCCTTTTCCAAGTCGAAGGCGTCGCGGGCCTTGGGGCTGAGCAGCATATCGAGTGCTTGCTCCCGCGAACGCAGAACGGCTTTGCTCTCGTCGTGCTCGGTTGCTTGTCGTCCATCCTCTAGTTGGCGAAGCAAGCCGCGTCTTTCGTCCAACCGCTTGATGTTCAATCCCTCGGGCAGATCCAGTTCCACGCGGCCCGAAGACGGTGATTTTCCGCCGTACTCGCGAAGTTTTTGTCCTGCCGGTCGCAACACTACCGGGTCTCGCCCTAGACCCAGAAATCCGCCGTCTTGTCCGTTTGCCACTCCGCCGTCGAAGAGGATGTAGGGTAGGGAAGCAGCACCGGGTACCGGGCCTCGCCCGTTTCCCAGGGCTTCCCATATCAAGGATCCGATACAGGGCCAATCGTCTCGCGAGGCGGGCCAGTTGCCTCCGAGGTTAGGTGGTTCGTGCCCCGTCAGGTTCCAGTAGGCTCCCGAGCGATGACTAGGCGCGTTGTGATGGGCGCTCCGCACGATAGCCCATTCCTTCATCATGCGGGCGAACCCTGGGATGTGTTCGCCCACGCGGATTCCCGGTACGGCGGTGGGAATCTCTTTGAATTGACCGCGAACGTTGGAGGTCGCGTTTGGCTTCATGTCGAAGGTGTCGAGATGGCTCAATCCACCCCAAGCGAAAAGCACGATACAGGATTTGGCTTTGCCGTAACCGTGGACCGCTTCGTTATTTTGCCTTTCAGCAGCTTGCGAACGCAAAGCCAGAAATTCGGGCAACGCCAACCCCGATACGCCCAACTTCAAAAAGTTTCGCCGACTCCACCGATTCATTTAAGGGGTGAACCTTCTCTGAAATAAGCGATTCGTCAACGAGGTATGCCGCTGATTCAGAAATCTTGTGAACCAACCCCGCTATAGTTTCGGGAATTCTGTGGAAGATAGAAATTCGTCCTATTCCTGATTCAGAAGACCGATGATTCTCAGAAGATCCGCTGCGGGAATT
>CAWVZQ010000514.1:0-2614 GCA_963934405.1 uncultured Opitutales bacterium
GGCTATTCCCACTTGGTCAGAACCTTGCGTTCCTTGACCGGCCACCACTTGCCGATTTTGGCCGCGAGCCTCGCTACCACTTCGGGGTTGTGCTCGGCCAGGTTCTTTTCTTCCTTGGGATCCTTGAGCAGGTTGAAGAGCTGAGGTCGCTTTTCCGTACGTGGGTGGGTCGATTTGTAACGGTTGACTTCCCCGTCGTAGGTAAGAAGAAGTTTCCATTTCCCCTCGATCGTCCAACGGAAGACGAGGGAGGCTTCCGGGTTCTCGACGTCCGTGACGTCATGGGCGAAGGTTTCTCCGAAGATGCCCTTGCGTTTGACGGGCTTCTCCTCTTTTAGGCTGTCCATCAGGTCGAGCCCGGGCAATCCGTCGGGTACGCGGGCACCGGTGGCAGCCAAGACGGTGGGGAAGAGATCGATGGAGGATACCACGTCCTTGCGTTTTCCATTTTTCAAATCTCCGTTTGGCCAGGAGAACATGATGGGCGTGCGAATGCCTCCTTCATAGGGGGTTTGTTTGGATCGGGGGGCATATCCGCCTCTTTCAGGATTCTGGATCCATCCATTGTCGGTGACGTAGACGATGATCGTGTCGTCGCGCAGGTTGCGATCCTCCAATACTTTGATCAGTTGTCCGCAGGTCTCGTCAAACCAAGTGCACATGGCATAATACTTTGCGATGGATAGGGGGAGGCCGAGCTCCTTGTAGGGCTTGAGCAATCTTTCGGGCGGGTTGTGCGGGGTATGCGGAAGGAACACTCCATACCAGAGGAAGAAAGGCTTTTTCTCCTTCATCGAATGGTCCACGAAATCCTCAATGGGCTTTAAACCATTCCGACCGATCTTCAGTCCATCGTCTCCGTGTCGTCCGCCTGGTTGGGGGAAACCACGGGTCATCCCGTGAGTGAATCCGCCGTGCTTAAAATTTCCTTCCCACCATTTTCCGCTTTGGTGGCTGAGGTAGCCTTTTTCGCCGAGCAACTTGGGCAGGGTGTCGAACTTGTCGAGGTAGGAAATCAGCTTGGCTCTCTTTTGGTTGTAGACTTCCTTGTCGCGGGAATAGGTTTTGGGGGATGGGTCGTTGCCGGTGATCATGTGCTTGTGGGTGTACTGGCCGTTGACCAGGGTGACGAGCGATGGCCGGCACAAGGCGGTGGGGACGTAACCGCGCTCGAAAAGGACGCTCTCCTTGGAAAGCTTGTCCAAGTGCGGGGTCTTGATGTGGGCATGCCCCATGAATCCGTAATCGGTCCAGGACTGATCATCGGAGATAATATACAGAACGTTGGGAGATTTTTGGGCGGATGCGAAAGCGCAACCGATGAGGAGGCATAAGAAGCCGAGGGCGTATTTTTTATTCATGGTAGGTAAGAAAAAGCATTTTTTGGATTAGCGGACAAAGAGTTCGTGTTTTCGGTCACCACCTGAAATCAAGTAGGCGAGCAAATCAAGAATATCCTCCTTGTTCATGGTATTTATCAAACCGGGAGGCATCATGGAAATAGGCGACGGCTCAATCGAGGTAATGAGTTCGGCTTTCACCTTGGTTACGGTGCTGGGCTTCATCATGTCGGTGTTTATCCAGTACTCGTTATTCCTCATGTTCATGATGCGTCCGTTCAATTGGGTCCCGTCCGTGGTGGTAAAGAAGCTGGACCCATATTGGTCGCTGATTTCCTTGGCCGGGTCGACAATTGATTCCAAAAGGTCATAGCCGCCGAACTTTCCGCCTACGGAAGTCAGGTCGGGGCCAACGGCTCCACCTTCGCCCCCAATGCGATGGCATGCATAACAGCTGCCGGCACCGAACATTTGCCGGCCATTCTTGAAATTCCGTTTGCCGGGAACACCACTGGGAACCCAAGCCGCCATGTCTTTCATCGTCCAGTTTTGGACGAATGAGCGTGGCTCGAAAGTAAACTGGGGGTCGGTTTGCTGAGGCTTGGTGGCGATGATCTTTTTCAAGCCATCCGTCATTTGCCAATCCTCAACGCTGGCAATCGCATCTTTTTTGATGCCGTCCATATAATTGCTCAGACGGGCGCCCCCCTTGAAACTGCCTGCTCGGACAAACCATTTGAAATAGGATTCCCTGAGGAGGGAGGTCCATCCGGTTTTTAAGTGACGAAGATTCAGGGCATATCCAATTTGTTCCTCCTGTCCGGAGGCAGACCTAAGGAGAGCCATCCCTTTTTTGGCTGCGGATGGCGCTTGCAGAAACTGCATGATCGCAGAGAGGTCTCGATTTTCCTCCGGGGTGACTGCGGGGTAAATTTGATCAAGCCAAGCGATAAGGATTTTCTTTTGCTTGGCTTTTGGCTGGCCTCCGCGGGTGAGTGCGAGGGTGATGGAACGAAGCAGGTCGATGCGCTGCTGCCAGTTCTTCTCGTTGCGGTAGTCGAAGGTCATGGCCTTGGTGAGAACCTCCGAAGAACTCTTGGCGTCGACCCTCGCCAAGGCGATCATGGCGGCGGACGCGACAACGGGGTTTTTTTCGGGCGATAGTTTTTTCTTCCAGTTCTTGACCGGTTGCTTTTCGAGGGCGACCCGGGCGGCGTGGCGAATGCCACGGTCCTTGGCTCCGAGCGAAACCCAAATTCCGTTTAACTGCTTGG